>NZ_JALVAO010000010.1 GCF_027011145.1 Thermococcus sp.
AAGGCAACAAGGTCCGGCGTTTCGTGTATTTCAGGCGGTTTTTCGGAGAGGATTACCTCAACGTTTGTAATTCCCCTCTCACTCAGCCTCTTTTCCAGGAGTTTGGCCATCTTGGGATTGGCCTCGACCGCGTAGACCTTCCTGAAGACCCATGAGAGGGGAATTGTCAGATAGCCCGTTCCCGCCCCAACATCAACAGCAACCTTCCTCCCGACCGGAAGGGAGAGGATGTAGCGCAGTATCTCCTTTATCGGGAGGGCTCTTCTCCTCTCAGGACTGTCAAGCTGGTCCGCGAAGGCCGGATTGAAGGGCATTTTTCATCACGTCAGGTAAAGCACCGCCAATGTTATGGTGTATAGTAGCATCACGCTCCAGAACACGCTCCAGCCGAGCCTTTTGATGTCGTCAATTTTAGTAACGTACGTGCTGTCCCTCAGGTTTCTGATGAGCCTCACCGTCGGTTCTATAAGCGCCAGAACGAGGTAGGGGTTGTAGAAAACCACGAGAAAGGCAGGAAGCCAGGCTATAAGCGGGTACTTCCTTGGGAACTTTCTGAACGCCAGTTTTGTCTCGACGTAGGCCGCTCCAATGGCCTCGTAATAAGCGAGAAGGAACCAGAAGACAAGGACGTCGTAGTTGAAGGGCCTTCCCGAAACCGCTGGGGCGAAAAGAGCTGGAACCGCTGGAATAAGGTTTCCAAGGGCGTAAGTTACCGGGTTCTTCCAGCCCTTTTTTCTGGAGAACGCGAAGTGGAGGGCAAAGAGAACGGCAACAATACACATAGGAATTGCAAGAACGTTAATCAGGTTCTTAACGCTCTTCCACCAGTAAAGGGCCGGAAGGAGGTATGCAAGCCCGTTAATGCCGAGGGCAAGGGCCATGTCCCTGAGCTTCCACGCCCTGTATGAGTCGAAGGCGTAGTCAAAGGTAAAGAAAGTGATTAAAGCAACGGCGATTCCTATAAGCCAACCCCTCCAGTCTGCGTGGCTCAAGATTAAACCGCCTATCATTGAGAGGATTATCGTTCCGCCCGCTCCGGGCTCCCTTGGAACCCTAAAAATCCCGGCCATTCCTACCACCGTTCTTCCTAAATCTTCACGTTTAAATCATTTTCTGGACGAATTTGGGGAAAGGTTATACGGGTTTCCGGGTAGTTTTCATGGTGATGCCATGCCAGGCTTACCCCCAATTCGAGGCCCTCCCGGGAGGAGTGAACCGCCGGCTGAGGAAGACGCGGAAAAAGCTATAGAGCTTGTGAGGAAAGCCCTGCCGTTCTTCAGGCCCGGGAAGCCCATAGAAAGGCCAGACAGGATAGACGTCCCGGTTCTCTACCTAGACTTTGCGATAGACCGGATACACTTCAATCCATTGAGCGGAACGCCGCTACCAAAGGGCTTTCCCGGACACTTTGAGGGTTTCAAATGCCCCTCTGTTGAGGAGAAAGCCCGGGAAGTTCTGGAGGGGCTGAAAGTGATTGAGGCCTGCGAGTTCAGGGAACCGGAGGACTGCTGGATCGTGCCCCTGGCATGGAAAAGCTTTATAGTCCTCCACGTCCGCGTGAGCAGGGACGGAGAAGAGCTTGTGCCCGACTACGGCCTTACGGAAGAGGTGAGGAGGCACGGACTGTAGGATCAGAAAATTCGCCAAAAGGGAGTGGTTCTTCCTTTCCCTTCTCTCGCTCTACCTAGTCCTACTTCTCCTCGATCCCTCGCTCCTTCAGAGGACGCCCGGTTTAATCGACTGGGAAAGTCTGTCGCTTATAACCTCGCTCATCATAGCCTCGAAGGCCCTCGAGCTTTCGGGCGTTTTCGTTCGGCTCTCCTCGAGGTTGATAGCCCTCTCGGACGGTTCTGAAAGGAGGCTGATGCTGATCCTCCTGCCGGTCATAGCGTTAACCTCGGCACTCATAATGAACGATACGGCCATGCTCATCTTCATCCCGCTGGTTTCCATTACCTCGGAGCTTTCTGGCATAGACAAGGCCAAGGCAGTTACCCTTTCCGCCATAGCGGCCAACGCCGGTTCAGCTTTAACGCCGATAGGGAACCCGCAGAACGTTATAATCTGGCAGACCTACGGCCTTTCCTTTGGGGCGTTTATCCTGGCCATGCTCCCCTTCGTCCTCCTCTGGCTTCTGCTCCTCCTGGCTTTTGCGCTCTCCGTGAGAAAAAGAAGGCTTGAAGTTGGTGAGATTCCCGCTGTACCTCTCAGAAAGAAAGCCTTCCTCTCGGCCCTGTTGCTGATTGTGGCGGACGTTCTTCTGGCGGAAACTGGAAGGGCGCTCTGGACGTTTCCCCTGACTTTCTTCGTTCTGCTCCTCTTCTCCCGCGAAGCTTTACTGGCCTTCGACTGGGTACTGGTTCTGACCTTCGCCTTAATATTCGTCGACTTCGGCGAGGTTTCCTCGATCATCGCTTCCCTTGGCCTGTCCTTTCCCCACACTGGAGTTCATCTCCTGCTTGCCTCGTCGCTCCTGAGTCAGGCCGTAAGCAACGTTCCCGCGACTGTTCTGTTCATCGGCTCAAAACCCGAATGGCTTCCGCTGGCGGTCGGAGTGAATGCTGGCGGAACGGGTTTTATAATCGGCTCGCTGGCCAACCTCATAGCGGTCAGAATAGCCGGAATAAGCCTGAAGGACTTCCACAGGATTTCCGTGCCCTATTTTTTGGCCGCGCTCCTGCTCTCGATGATCTTACTTGGAATATAAACTTTTTTGGAGAAACTTGCTCCGATTTAAAGTCTAAAAGTAGCTTATAATTCCTAAGTCCTGAGATATTCGCTTTTTGCTACAATTAATTACGTTAAAATCCTTGAATACCCCTTCTTCTCATTTTTATCTCAAGTATGTGGTAACCTAGAACCCCCATTCCAAAATACCCGATGGATATTATAGAGAGGAGCACTAGTTCAGTTTTAAAACTGAAAATTGTTTTGGAACCTAAGAATACCGCTCTGAGCAGATCTATTCCCCAAGTGAATGGGAATACATAAGATATTATCAGCAAGGGTGTTGGAAGTATAGTCACCGGAAAATAGAGACCACCCAGAAGTGGGGCGGCATTTCCAAGTAATGAAACGATTTCATCCCCTTCCCTGATCACTAAAGTTAAACCGAAGATTAAAAATGCGAAACCAAAAGAAGCTATCATTGAAGTCAAAAATATAAATACTGCTAGAACACAAGTTTCTATGCTTAGGTGAAAGATGCTCATTACCAGCGCAATTATTATCAATGGCAGAGATCCCATCGTTGTTAAGCTTATTGCCAAGAATGACCAGCCGAGGATGTATTCCCATGGTTTAATTGGGGTGAGAAGGAGTTCTTCTAGTTGTCCAATCTTCATGTGCTCTCTGAGTGCAAAAATTGATGTCCATACCGCTTCAATGTAGTTCCAGTATGCGATTCCAAGGATATAGTACTCGAAAAATCTCTGAGTCCCAACGACATGTGAGAAATCTAGGAAACCAATTTTGTTCCCATACCAAACGGCAATAACAACAGGAAGAACTCCAAGAATTGGCATCAGTACATTACCATACCAGTCTATACTGTAGCGTTTTGCAGTTAGTAGAGATGCCTTTGCCAGGTATAAGAATCTCACCAAGCCTCCCACCCCCCAACAACCCTTAAATTATTTTCGGCCCTTCTGAGCAGACAGACACCTATAGAAAAGTATAGCAATGTTACGATTGTCAACATAATCAGATCGGGGGCAACATCAAGAAGAGTTTTTCCTGTTAGAATACCCCTACCAATTCTTATTGTGTATGTTAGGGGAATAATGTAAGCCACACTCTTTATCATTTGAGGGTAGGAATTAATGTTAGCAGTAACGCCGGAGGCAATTCCCAAGAGTTCCTGAGTTATAAAATTTATTCCCGCAATTCTTCTGAATCGTAGCACTAAAGCTCCCCAGAGGATAGAAAATGCAAACATATACAGCCCTGAGAGTAAGTAGAGGGAGAACATCTGAAATGAGGTTGCCTGTGATATTCCTAGAACCCAGAAGATTAGCATGGTTATCCCTGTTATGTATATACATTCCACAAGAATCCACAGTCCTTTTCCAATCAAAAAATCCAGCAGTGAGATCGGGGCGAGAGCGATACTTATTAAAGTTCCCTCCTCTCTCTCCTCTTCGAATGATTCTTGAACTCCAAAAAAATATTGATTGAGCCAGTACCACATGAGAGAACCGACCAAAACTGCTTCTCCAAAGTTTGGAGAGAACATTCTGGCAGTTAGAACCCAGGGGGCCAGCATGAAGAATGGAGTTAGTGCAAAGTTAAGCCACACTACCCGGTATCTAAGTTGTATTTTGCATTCCTTCTTAGCGATTGTTATTATTCCATTCAGGTTGACCATCTAAAGAACCCTCCTTAAAATAGAATACAGGTCATCTCTCTCAATTTGAATATTTTTGGCCCCCATCTTTGCTAGCTCTATTAGTGTTTCATCAAGCTCATTTTCGGGCACTATTTTCTCAATTTCTTCTCCGTCAACAATAGCTCTTATTTTTATGCTCTTATCCAGTTTGAGCCTTGAAAGTTTATCATCAAGTACTATCATACCACTTTTCATAACAATTAATCTGACCCTTTGAGGTAAGTCATGAAGGGTATGACTGACCATTACAATGGTTGTTCCTTTTTGGTTTAGCTCCTCCAGAAAGTTTATTATTTCTAGATAGGACTTGGGATCGAGACCGTTAAGTATCTCATCAAGAAACAGAATTTTGGGACTGTGGATTGTGGCTTTAGCCAAAAGTAATTTCCTCCGCATTCCACTTGAGTACTCCTCCACAAGCTTATCCTTTGCTTTTGCCAAATCAAGCTTCTCCAGAATCTCTAGGGCCTTTCTTTTTCCTTTTTTGACTCCATAAAGCCCAGCAAACACCTCCAGGTTTTCCATTCCTGTAAGCTTCCAGTATAAGCTCCTCTCATTTGCCAGTGCAACACCGATATGCTTAGAAAGTTTTTTCCAGTCTCTGGACACATCAAATCCTAAAACTCTAATTTCACCTTCATCGGGGAGTAACAGGCCTGTCATTAATTTGAGGAGTGTTGTTTTACCCGAACCATTTTCGCCTGCTATTACTACAAACTCCCCCTTACTAATTCTAAGGTTTATTTTTTTTAGTACCTTGGTGTTTCCAAAAGATTTGGAGACGTTAGTAAGCTGAATTACCTCGGCATTCATGATGAACCACCGTGTTCCCATTCTCTCCGACGTGTTGTGGCCATGAACTACTTGCCAGATGGTACCCAAATATCGGGTTCCACTTCCTCCATCTCCAGCAACATTTCTGCGAATTTTGGCAGTGTCTTTTGATGAAATATAGCCCAACAATCTTTCTTTTTGCCTTCAATTCGTGCATTGTATACACATCCACCACCACACACGGGGAAATACTGACAGCTCCAGCAATAACTGTCGCCCTTCCCTCCTTCGATAAACTTGGAATATTTTACTAGAAATAGCTCCGGATTATTGAATACCTCTTCTTTTGATGCTACTTTGAATTCATCCAATCCAATAGCCGATGTACACTTATATATGGAACCATCGGGACCCACGATTAGTTCATTGTCCTTATTGTATGTACACACTGATTCCGATAGGAAGGAAATTAAGGGTACTTTTCTATTTATAGCTTCCCCAATTGCATAAAGAAACATCGCTGCGTATTGTTCTGGATCTGGAATGTTACTTATCGTATGGGCACATGGGGAAGAGGGATGGCTCTCCATTCCCACGTTGAAAACAATTCGTCTATCCTCAATTTGCTCTCCAAACTTGCTTAATAGAATGTCTAGCATCTCACCATAGTGCTTCCAGTTTTGGGCATCTATAACGCTGTGTATAATAATGCGTATGTCTGTGTGTTCCAGCAGTAATTCAATGTTTTTCATTATTTTGTTAAACGTCCCATCTCCTGTGGGGAAGATTCTGCGTTTATCGTGAATTTTTGGAGGCCCATCTAACGTTATTTGGACGTATTCAAATGGATACTCTGTGATAATACGTATAGTTCTTTCGGGATCTTTGAATACTCCATTTGTTATCGCGGAATAATGTCCAACAGGAACGTCAAGATCTCTACTCACAGATAACATTTCCTCTACATAGCCGGGATCATAGAAGGGCTCACCACCAAATAGCAACACATCTACGTATCCTTTCCTGAAAATCGTAAGGAGTTGGCTCCATATTTGAACTCTCTCTTCTGGAGGTAATAATAATTGCGAATTTAGCTTTCGAGTATCCTGTTGCATGCAGTAAGTACAGGATAGGTTGCAGTTAAATGTCCAAGCATCTATTATTATCAGCCTGTTCTCTGAGGGATACTTTAACTTGTTATGGATGTATCTATTCAAAGCGTCCTCGTCCTCAAGCAAGATAAAGGAATCCTTTAGTCTTTGCGAAATGCTTTCAATGTCAGTGCTATCAGACACAACTTCAATGGATCTGGTCAATATATTGAACAACACGGCATGGCCATTGGGAAGAGTTTTGTGAATTACATACTTCATTTGATACTCCCTCCTTTTTATATTTGTTTAGTTCTCGTGTAGTGATGGTAGGGGCCGGCATAAAAATAAAAACTAGGAGGAGCTAAAACAATAAGTTTTTGCACCTCTGGCTGCGGTTGCAGCACCCTCCTGCTGGAGTGGGGCCGGATATCAGTCTTGACAGAATTGTCTTCACCATCCGTACGCCCTCCAGTTCAATTTTTTGCATAACCTGTAGGAGGATCTAAGTATTTATGATTTTCGTAAACTTATGGTTAAGAACATAAATATTAGATCAGTTATGTCATCCCATAACGGTGTAGTGGATGTTTATTTTATGTTGAACTAAATGATTAAATTCGGCCAGGTTGATACGATCTTCATGGTCATCCTTGGAGTAACATGACGGGGATAGTCTGGTTCATTAAGTGGCAGATTGAGCAGAGCTCAAGGGGATCCTCGAAGAGTGAAGTATGCTACGAGCGGAGCTGGGATTTAGTGTTCACGTGCTTCTTTTCTCAAGGATTATAAAAAGAAAAGTCTGAAAGAGGTCAGGCGAAGGTAACGCTCCTGTCCTTGAGGGAGCGGTTGAGCAGGTCGGCGTGCTCCAGCGTAACCTGATACTCCGCTATCTTCTCCAGCTTTATCTCGGTGCCATCAAGGAGTATCTTGTTGAGATAAACTTTCCCCTCGTCGAAGCCAACGGTGTAGACGAAGAGGTCCTTCTTGCTCAGGTACTCCCTTATCTTCTCGTCCTCCAGAGCTTTGGCGAGGCCGCCAACGGCGAATATCCTGACGTGGACGACGAACGCTCCGGGAACGTCCTTCTCGGCGAACCCCCTGAGGGTCTCGACGAATATCTCCTTGGTCTCTTCAATCGGCGTCTCACCGCCGAACTGAAGAACTGTGACCTGGGGAGCGAAGGCCTTGACACGCTCGGCTATGTCCTCCTCCTTGCCCTTCTCGGCCAGGAAGTGGTAGGTAACTCCCCCGCTGAGTGTTATGAAGGTCGCCTCGGTGGCGGTTGCTATGCTGGAGCAGATTATGTTCCTGCTGGCAACAACAGCCACCTTATTGAGTCCGAGATCCGCTAAAGCCTTTCCAACGAGCCTTCCGGTCAGGGCCCTGAGGTAAATCTCCTCCTCAAAGGTTGTCTTCGCCATTTCACCCCACCTCCTTACCCACTTCTGTGGGTTTGTTCTCGATTATGACCAGTGATGTTGGAGAATATAACTTTTTCGGTTTCCCTAATGAACTTTTGATAGGCTAATCTAAAACTCCTCTGGCAAAACGACAAAAAATCCGTAGGAGATTAAAGAGATTTTTGACGATTTGGTTACACAAAGGTGTGTTTTGGAAGAAAATGTCAAGCAAAGCTCCAAATGCATACATTATGACAGACACTTTTGGCGGTTCGATAGATAAACTTATAAGGTTCGAAAACAAAAAAGAGGTGAGGTGATACTATGCTGAGTGAAAGAATGCTCAAGGCCCTTAACGAACAGCTCAACAAGGAGCTCTTCTCCGCGTACTTCTACCTTGCGGTGGCCTCGTATTTTAAGGCCCAGAACCTTGATGGCTTCGCGAGCTGGATGGAGGCTCAAGCGGAGGAGGAGCTTGGACATGCTATGAAGTTTTACGACTACATCTTCGACCGGGGCGGAAAGGTCGAGCTTGAGAGACTTGAAAAGCCCAAGGGGGACTTCGAAAGCCCGCTGAAGGCCTTTGAGGCAGTCTACCTTCACGAGGTAGGGGTTACACAGTCGATATTCAAGCTGGTGAAGCTGGCCAGAGAGGAAAACGACTATGCCACCGAGCAGTTCCTCCAGTGGTTCGTTGAGGAGCAGGTGGAGGAGGAGGCAACGACGAAGGCCATAGTGGACAAACTGAGGCTCATCGGCGACCACCCCCATGGAATATTCATGCTGGACAGGGAGCTGGGAACAAGAAAGGCCCAGCTGAGGAACCTTCTTACCCAGGGTGTCTGACGTGATTCTTGTCTTCGGCGGGACGGGCTTTGTGGGCTCTTTCGTCTCTTCCCGCCTTTCTTCGGTTGATGAGGTAGTTCTGGCCGTAAGAAGACCGGGCAGGTCTGAATTCAGGCAGGTAAGTTTCAGCAGTCCGAATGAAATACCGGGTCTTATAGCCGGGCTGAACCCCGACGTGGTTATCAACTTCATCGGCGTTTTGAGAGGAGACTATTCTACGGCCCACGTTGAAATCCCAAAGCTCATCTCCCTTGGCGCGGAGGAAATAAACGCAAGGCTAATCCACACAAGCGCCCTTGGGGCGGATGAAAACTCTGAGATACCCTACTTCAGAACGAAGGCCCTTGGTGAGAAAGCCGTGAGAAAGGTTAAAAGCCATGCGATAGTCAGGCCTTCCCTCGTCCTCGGAGCCGGTCAGAGGATTTTTCGGCAGGCATTACGGTTTAGGGTTTTTCCAAAGGTGACTGGAAGGGTTCAGCCCATAGACCTGAGGGACCTAGCTGAGCTCTACCTCCGTCTCATCGACTCAAAAAACGGAACTTTCAATGCCTGCGGTGAGGAGGTCGTTCCCCTTGGGGAGCTCCTTGATAACGTTCTCAAAAGGGCCGGAAAAAGGGTGTTTCTCGTTCCGTTTCCGAAGGCAATAGCGAGGGCACTCGGAAAGGTCGATAAGTCCCTCCTCATGGCACTGAAAGACAGCGTTTGCGCCCACAACCACGCCCGGGAAATTCTCAGGAACCTAAGGCCACTTGAAGAGTCCCTCCTCTGGACGGCGGAGGGGTTGAGATGAGGTACGATTTAGCGAGTTATATCTACGAGCCCATAAACGCTCTCCTCGAAAAGCCGGCGGGGATAAGAAAAGCCAGAAGAGAGTTAATTGAAAAGGCCAGAGGTAGGGTTATTGAGCTCGGCGTTGGAACTGGCCTGAACCTTCCCCTTTACCGCGAAGGCGTTGAAGTTATTGGGATTGACGTCAGCGAGGGCATGCTGAGAAAAGCTAAGAGGAAGAAAAGCCCGGCCAGAGTGAAGTTCCTCAAAGCCGACGCCCGCTCCCTGCCGTTTTCCGATGGGAGCTTCGACACCGCCGTTTCCACCTTCTTCCTCTGCGTCGTCCCGGAAAAGGAAAGGGTTTTGAGGGAGATAAGGCGTGTTCTGAAGCCCAATGGGATTCTTCTCGCGATGGAGTGCTCCCCTCCAAGAAACCCAATCTTCAGGGGTTTTTTGAGGGGACTAAGCGCGCTAACAAGTAAAATAACCGGAACTGACTTCAGGGTTGATGTTGGAGAACTCCTCAGGAGAAACGGCTTCGATGTCATTGAGGAGAAGGGCCTCGTAAACGGCGCCGTCAGGATTTTGGTAGCTAAACCTTCCTCAGAACCATGACGAAGGCTATCCTCGGAAAGAACCACCGGATTGTGAGCACTTCAAAGCCCCGTTTCTCAAACTCCAGCGAAAGCTCCTCCGGGGAAGGAAAGGCCTCTATGGAACGCCACAGGTGGTTATAAGCTTCTCTGTTGCCCGTTAAAATCCCTCCAATGATGGGAACGACGCTCCTCGTGTAGAACCACGCCAGTTTTCCGAGAAAGCTCTCGTTTCTGGAAAACTCCAGGAGAAGAAGGATTCCGCCTTGTTTTAGAACGCGGTGGATTTCGCTAATAGTTTTCTCCCTTTCAGAGAAGTTCCTCAGGCCAAAGGCAACGCTCACCAGGTCAAAGCTCCCCTCCGGGAAGGGAATATCCTCGGCGTTTCCCACCTTAAGCTCCGCGAAGGGAACCTTTTTCTTCGCTATTTCGAGCATTCGCTCACTGCAGTCAAGGCCATAGAATCTGGCCGGGACGCCTCTCTTCTCAAGCCTTTTCATCATGCACCTTATCATGTCCCCTGTTCCGCAGGCAACGTCCAGAATGCGCGGTTTTTTGACGTCCATGTAGGCAAGGGCTATTTCACAGGCCTTTCTCCGCCACCTCTTGTCGAGACCGAGGGTTGTGAGCCTGTTAACTAAGTCATAGCGCCCGGCTATGCTGTTAAAAAGCTCCCTTACCAAGTTCCTCCCTCCGCAGGATTTTCTTAACCTTCGCGGGCCTTCCCCCGAGGACGTAAACCCTGTGTGCGACTCTAAAAAGCTCCTCGAGCTGGTGCGAGACAACTAGGACAGCTTTTCCGGAATTAGCTAATTCCATAATTATCGAAATAAGTGTTTCCTTTGACTTCTCGTCTAGTCCCGTAAAGGGTTCGTCCAGAATCAGGACGTCGAAATCTAGCAGTAAAGCCCTCGCTATCGACGCTTTCCTCCGCGTTCCACCGCTGACCTCCTTAGGGTATCTCTCAAGGAACCCCTCTATGCTGAGCCTTTTGGCAACTTTAGAGGGGTTGCACTCTTTCCCTTTGAACCTCAAACCGAGGCAGATGTTGTCGCGGAGCCTCTTCCACGGGAGGAGGTAGTCCTCCTGATAAACGACCGAGATGTTGCCACTAACCGAGACCTCGCCGGAATCAGGCTTTTCAACGCCGGCTAAAATCTTCACGAGGGTGCTCTTCCCGGTTCCGTTCGGCCCGACTATGCCCACAACCTCGCCTCCCTCAACATCGAGGTCTATCCCACCGAGGATTTTCTCGCCGTTGAAGGATTTTTCCAGATTCCTCACCAGTACCAGCGTCTCACCCATAGTTCAAGCCTCCTCAGAACGAGCTGGTCTACCGTTATCATGA
>NZ_JALVAO010000011.1 GCF_027011145.1 Thermococcus sp.
TGCTGGCGCTCAAAACCACGATAGGTCTCTCGCCCCACTGGGAGAATTTTGGAGCTCTAAAAACGCTCGCCGGGGCAATGGGGAAGGAGTTGCTTACCTTTGACATGGCCAATGGAAGCGACGCCTTAGCTGAATTTCTCGGTTCCCTCGGCGTTGATTACCTCATCGCTGGGGACGTTCTCCTTGAGGATCACAAGGTGTGGGTTGAAGCCCTCGCTGAGAAGGCCGGAATTAAGGCCCTTGAGCCATTATGGGGGAGGAACACCCTCGACCTTGCCCTCGAAATGCTCAGGGAAGGCCTTGAGTGGGCGATAATAGCCGTTGACAGGAAGAAATTGCCAAAAGAAGCGCTGACCTACACCTTCAGCTCAGAAAACGACCTGGAGGAATTTTTGAAAGCCTATCCCGGTGTTGACCCGATTGGAGAATTTGGAGAGTTCCACACGGTTGTCCTGGCATCGCCTCTTTTTGAGGGACGTTTCAAGCTCGCTGTAAACTCCTTCGAGGAGAGCGAGAGATACCACTGGGTTCGCTTTGGGTTGGTGAGAGCGTGAACGCCGAAGAACTCCTCCAAAAACTCGAAAGGTCCGGGATAACCCTAAAGGACATGCTTGACACGGCGATGGAGCTCTACGTTGGAGATGAGAGTGAGAAGGTAAGGAGAAGACTCAAGAGGGTTATGCTCCGCCACCTCAATGACATCAACGTTCAGGCCCTCCTTTTGTCGGCCCTTCTCCTTGAGGAGAACTTTAGGGTTGAAGGCGACCCTGTTAATCTGGTTGCGGACGAGCTCATCGGAATCAACATCGCGGAGTACATAGGCGGTAAAATGGCCCTCTTCAACTTCTTCTACTACGACACGAGAAAGCCGGGAATTCTCGCCGAGCTACCGCCTTTTTTGGACGATGCAATCGGAGGATTTATAGCGGGCTGTATGACAAGGCTTTTCCAGGAGGACTTTGAATGAAGAACATTCTCCCCTTCCTAACGCGGGTTCCTCTCAAAGGAGATTTCGAAAGGGCCCGGAATGAGCTCTGGGCCTTTCCTTTGATAGCCCCAGTAAGCTCTGCCCTTGCTCTCGTTATCTTATACCTCAAGTTACCCCTATCCAATGTCCTTGCCCTTCTGGCGCTCTACTTTACGATAGGGCTCCTCCACCTCGACGGATTGGCTGACTGGGCCGACGGAATAATGGTCAAGGGCGACCGCGAGAGAAAGATTAAAGCCATGAAAGACCTCAACACTGGCATAGCTGGCGTTTTCGCCGTCGTGATGGTGCTGTTCCTCCAGGTTTACTCGCTCCAGCTCATTCCTTTCTATGCAATCTATCTAGCCGAGCTGAACTCCAAGTTTTCACTCCTCCTTGGGTTGGCCACAAGAAAGCCCCTTGGCCGTGGATTAGGTGCGTACTTCATGGAAAAAATGAACGGAAAGCAGTTCGCCGTTGGCACGCTCCTCTACGCTCTTCTTTACCTCCCAATAGTACTCTCCGACCCGCCCGCCCTCTTGGGAATCCTCGGCCTTCTCTTCGGCGCGTATGCGATAAGGCTCTCCCTCAGGAACTTTGGCGGAATAAACGGGGACTGCCTCGGGGCCATCGCCGAGATAACGAGAACAGGAACGCTACTCGTTTTAGCGTTTGTGTGGGCTTATCTTTAAATATTGCATCACCTAAATTTAGATGGTGAAACCATGCAGGACGTTGAGAGAATTCTCTCCCAACTTCCACCGGAGGCGCGGAGGGAGCTTTTAGACTACGCCGAGTTTCTCCTCCAGAAGTACGGTCGAAAAGGTGGAAAAAGAAGGGGCTTCACGTTCTCATGGGAAGATAAGTTAAAGGACGTTAAGCTTACATCCGTTGAGCTCCAGCACAAAGCCTTGGAGTGGCTGGAAGATGTATCTGATTGACACAAACATCTTCCTTGAAATCCTTCTTGGTCAAGAAAAGAAAGAAACTGCAAAACAGTTCTTGAGTTCCCATCAGGGCGAGCTTTTTATAACGGATTTCACTCTCCATTCGGTTGGGGTTATTCTCTTCAGGCTCAAACGCCCTGAGGTCTTTCTTGAGTTCATTCAGGATGTTCTTCCAAACGTCGAGGTTATCGCTCTCCCTGAGTCAGAGTACGAGCGGGTTGTTGAATTCCACCTAAAGTATGGACTGGATTTCGATGATGCCTATCAGTGTGCGGTTGCCCTTTCTAAGGGTTTAACGATTGTGACGATGGATGAAGACTTTAGGAAGGCCCCGTATTCGGTGAAGGCTATTTTCCTGTAAAATTAAGAGGTCCGAACTATGCCATCACTAATAATCATCCTCGCCGGCGGAAGGTCAACGCGCATGGGGAGGGAAAAGCCCGTTCTGAAGGTTGGGGGAAAGCCGATGCTCCTTCGGGTCTATGAGGAGGCATCAGCAATAGGAGAAACCATCGTGGCAGTCTCAAGGAACACACCGAAGACCAGAGAGCTGTGCCTTCGGGAAGGAGTTCCCTTCGTTGAAACACCGGGAAAGGGCTACGTCGAAGATGTGAAGTGGCTCCTTCGTGAGTTCGGGCCTTTCGTCAGCGTTTCAGCCGATTTGCCCTTCTTAAAGGCCTCTGATGTTAGCTCACTCGCGAAAGCCTTCGACGGAAGGGTAAGCTTAACGGGTGTCCTTTCACTTGAGAAGGTCCCGAGAGATTTGAGGCCCCCAACCTATAAAGGCTATGCAATAGTTGGACTAAACGCAGTCGGAAGCGAGGGAGAGAAGTTTTTCGAGCTGAGCAACCCCCTCCTGGCTTTAAACGTGAACACGCCGGAAGAGTTAAAGCTCGCCAACAGAATAGCGAGACTGGTGGGAAGATGAAGGAGGAAATAAAAGGCACCCTTGCCCTCGCTGGTGTTCTGATACTGGGCTTGCTGTTTCTCTTCGGCTTCCTCGTTGTTGCCGTCGTCCTAATGCTCCTCGGCGTTCTCATCTTCCTCGGTTTTTACATCTACCTCCGCCTGAAGCTCTGGTTGCTTAAAAAACACCCACCGAAGGAGCTTGAGAGACCAGAGGATTATTTTTAGAGTCTAAGCTCCCCTAAAATTCTCTCCACGTCAAGGTTTTTCTCAACGACCTCCGCGAACCGCTCTATTTCCTCCTCAATGCTCCACCCTTCGACTGAAACAGGTTCGAGTCCCTTCTCCAGTCTGAGGAAGTTCAAAAACCTCTCCGTGAACTCGAAGTTGTGGAAGATGCCGTGGAGATAAGTTCCAAAGGCCCTCTCGCCTATTGCCCCCTCCGGCTCAAGGGTTTTCGCACCGT
>NZ_JALVAO010000012.1 GCF_027011145.1 Thermococcus sp.
GGGCCTCTCGGGTTTAACTCACGTACTTGGGACTTTTGGGTTCGGGGCAGTCTTGTTGGTCAACGCGGCATGGGACTTCCTCAAGCAACCCCAATTGGGAAGTATTAAAAAATGGGCAGTCCCATTGTTGAGCGGAACTGCCATTCTAATGCTCTATTGGGGACCACTGTTGTTTGTGTACCACGGTCACACCCTTAATCCTTACCAAAGTCTCGTGATGGCGCACTACACCATTCTAAATTTCACGTGGGATACCCTGACTTTCTTTATCTCATACTCGTGGAAATCAATCATGTCCTTTATTGCTTTGCTTGGACTTTATTCAATGGTTAAAGACAGGAAATTTATAGCATCAAGACTTCTGGTCTCGTCAATCGTAGGGCTGTTCTCTGCGGGCATCGTATTCATACTCATTGGGGATCCGCTTATAGCGTATAAGATGCATCTCTACCACTTTGCTCTCATGGGGCTACTACTTGTCCTTGGTTTAGATAGGGTCCTCTGTTTCTCTCCCAAGACAGAGCGTTCATTTGCGGCAATTGCCATCATCCTACTTCTGCTTTCCACGCTGACGATATCGAATTTCGTTTCAAACAAATGGACACAAAACGGGTTTGAGGAGTTTCCATTTGAGAATCTTCAAGCGTGGATCTTAAGCAACACATCTCCCAATGATGTGATTTTAAGCAATTATGAGTCTTCATTCATGGTATTCTCAATTTCCGGGCGGAAAACAGTTCTCTTCAGAAGAACGCATGCATCACCCTTTGTTGATTATAATCGCAGAAGTGCGGATATAATGGTCGCCCTATTGGGGAACGACACCACAAAAAGTCTTGAATTGCTCAAATCGTATCATGTTCACTACATTTATATCGACGGGATGACTTCTAAGGATCCCCTTTGGGTTCCTGTCCAATACAGGAAATATTTGGTGTCTAACGGCGTTCATTGTAATGTAAAGTGGATGCGCTATGATCCGGCGGATCCAGAGAGCACCAAGATAAAAGCATGCGTTGCCAACTTCAGCGTTTCAAGAATTTCAACTTATTTGAGGGTTGTCTTCAAGGATGAATGGTCCACAATTTTTGAGGTTGAATACCCACCATAACCCCACAGCGCTTGGTTTATAAATCCAGTGGAGTAGGAACTGCGGTGGTAACATGAGGTCGGTGACGTATCTCAGCCTCGCCCTATCCCTGCTCTTCGCCGGAGTAAGCCCGATATTCTTCAAGCTCGGCCTCCAGGGCGTTAATGGGATGGGCCTTTCCCTCAGCACCATCAAAGCTTTCCTGACCAACAGATACGCCGTTGTTGGGCTGGTCCTCTACGCTCTCTCTTCAATCCTGTGGCTGTTCTCGCTCTCGGAGCTTCCGGCGAGCCTCATGTATCCGCTCCTGAACCTCGCCTACGTGGTGACTGTGGTTCTCGCGGCAACCTATCTCAAGGAGCCTGTTCACGTCCTCCGCTGGGTGGGAGTCGGCCTGATAATAATCGGGAGCATACTCGTGGGCATCAACTGACCTACGAAAGATTTTTAAACGCTCTCCATTCCCTTATATCGAAGCCCCGGTGGTGTAGCCCGGTCAAACATGCGGGCCTTTCGAGCCCGCGCCCCGGGTTCAAATCCCGGCCGGGGCACCATAAATGCGCTTCTCTCGACCCCACGCCCTTCTATGATTGAGAGCCTCTCTAAAATGGCGTCTTCGATAAAACGAGACCTGTTATAAGTCGCGCTGTCTAGGAGTTTGAGGACCTCTTGATCCAAAGTAACATGCACTGGAATTCTACGCCTTCTCGGCCTTCTTTGGAGCATATAAAGCACTCTCCAAGGTTCGTTTTGTGTGGCCACACATGGCCACATGTGGCCATGCGGAAATGTTTGGCGCCCCAAGGATATAGATGTTGTGGTCATGAGAATCACCTCAGGCTTTGAGCCACTCGGAATACTCTCTCCCGAGTTTTATCATTCTGCTCGAGAAGCGCTTTGAGAGCACGATGTAGTCCTTGCCGTTGATTATCGCCTCTTCAAGGATACCTAACTCCTTCAGGCGCCTAATCACGTAGTAAACCGTGTTCGTGTGCACCCCTGAAGCTTTGGCCACTTCCTGGACGAAGGGCTTGAGGTTGCCTCTGAAGAGCTGCCCATCGTGCTCGTACTTCAGCTTGTTGAGGATGTTCTCGACTACGAGCTTTTCACTCCTCAGCATGCCGTACTTCTCTACCTTATCAAGCCAGCTCATACCAACCACCCTTGTGTGAGCACAAATTCTTTTGTGTAAAAGTTGAGCGTTTCGGGAAAATGGGGTTTCTAAGGCCGTTTTTCTTCTTCGGTCCGTGGAGGATATAGCACAAAGTTTTTTGTGCTTTTAAATAGTTCCCATTAAATAACCTTACTTGCGGGTCAGAGAAATATCTGGAAAAATTAAGGCACAACTGTGCCTTCACCCTGAACTCACTCATATTATCCATGCCTCCTCGAGGTCCTCATCATCTTCCTCCTCATCGGGCAAGTCAATCCGGTCGTACTTCACGAGGAAGCGGTAGATGAACTCGATAATGTTGTCCGGGAAGCCAGCCTCTCTAAGCTCTGCCTCCATGACCTCCCACGGCTCAATGTAGTACGCGCACCACTTCTTCCCTCCATACTCGAAGCATATGAGGCTTCCAGGCTCACCCTCATCGTTCACGTCTAATCTGATGACGAGATCAAACCCCTCACTCATTCATCATCACCTCACGTAATCCATTATCGTCTTAGGTTCCTGAAGTGGGGAATTCATTAGGCGCTCAATCCTCTCAGCCATCTCCTCCGCCCGCTCCCAACCCTTCTTCTTGGCCGGGAGCAGGATGTAAACGAACTCCTCACTCCACAAAACCCAACCAATGCCATGCTTAATCAACAGGGCGAAATCATAAGGATTCCAAGACAGGCCGAGGGTGACTGGCCTAGTGGCGATATACATATAGTCAAAGAACCGCTTCCTGTGGACGGCCTGCTCTACGACCTTCGAGAAGTCCCACTCCTTGAATTCTATGCCGATCATCATGGAGCGGGTCTTGTTGTCCCACGCCTGCCAGGTGAGCTTAACCGCAACATCACACTCATAGTGCTTTCCATCGGCCTTGAAGACCTTGCGAGGACTTATGTCGATTTTGTAGGACTTCCAGTTGAGTTTGCTCAAGTGCCTCTTTACAACTCTCTCAATGACTTCGGGAGCCTTGGCCTCCTCAAAGTTGCCGTTCTCTTTCAGCCACTCCCTGTACTCCTCAAGATTCACCG
>NZ_JALVAO010000013.1 GCF_027011145.1 Thermococcus sp.
ACATACACGATTCTCGAAGCAATACGAAAGGAAAATCCGGAAGTCAGGTTTGTCCACATAAGCACCGACGAGGTCTATGGAGACATCTTGGAGGGTTCATTCACCGAAAAGGATGCGTTGATGCCCTCCTCTCCGTACTCCGCCACCAAAGCCGCGAGCGACGTTCTCGTCCTTGGCTGGACTAGGACCTACAACCTAAACGCATCCATAACGCGCTGTACAAACAACTACGGCCCCTATCAGTTCCCGGAGAAGCTTATCCCGAAGACCATAATCCGGGCCAGCATGGGGCTGAAAGTTCCTATTTACGGCACCGGCCAGAACGTGAGAGACTGGCTATACGTCGAAGACCATGTTAGGGCAATCGAGGGAGTTTTACTCAGGGACGAGCCAAGGGAAGTTTACAACATCTCTGCAGGAGAGGAGAAAACAAACATTGAAGTCGTTAAAACAATTCTCAAACTCCTCGGAAAGGACGAGTCGCTAATAGAGTTTGTTGAGGACAGGCCCGGGCACGATTTAAGGTACTCGCTCGATTCGTGGAAGATAACGAGGGATTTGAAGTGGAGGCCAAGGTACAGCTTCGAGGAAGGTATAGAGAAGACGGTCTGGTGGTATCTTGAAAACGAATGGTGGTGGAGGCCACTGGTAAACGAGAAGATTCTCCACCCAACACCGTGGAAGATAGGGTGGTAAAAATGCCGTTCGAGTTCAGACACCTTGAAATTCCAGATGTTATTCTAATCAAACCCCGTGTTTTTGAAGATGACAGGGGCTTTTTCATGGAAACTTACAAAAAACCGGATTTTGAGAAAGCTGGGATAAAAGAGGAATTTATTCAAGACAATTACTCTCGCTCGAAATACGGTGTTTTAAGGGGTCTCCACTTCCAGCGCGAGCCCTACGCTCAGGCCAAAATTGTTAGGGTCATACGAGGTGTTATCTACGATGTTGCCGTGGATTTAAGGAGGGACTCACCAACGTTTGGCAAGTACATAGGGGTCATAATCTCCGAGCACAACAAGTGGCAACTCTACATTCCAAAGGGCTTTGCCCATGGCTTTGTCGTGCTGAGTGACGTTGCCGAAGTAGTCTACAAAGTGGACAACGTCTACGCACCGGATTATGAGGGTGGAATAATCTGGAACGACCCGGAGATAGGTATAAACTGGCCCGTTGATAATCCGGTAGTCTCGGAAAAAGACAAGAAATGGCCGACACTAAAGGAGGCAGGTGAGAAAGGATGGGTGTTTTGATACACTACTGTCGCAAAACATTTTATAACGCTCTGATAAAAATACACTAGCGGTGATTGGATATGGGAAAAATCGCCATTGAGATCAACATCCCTGACGAGATCCTGAAGACAATTGACCTCAAGCGGCTGAAACGAATCGTTGAGAGGGAGATTGCTATAGAGTACAGTGTCCAGAAGCTTCACGGAAAGTTCAAGAACATGGATCTTAAAAAACTCCTAAGAGAGGTCGAAGAGGAATGGACCGTCTGACGGCCTTCATAGACACCAACATAATAATTGAGCACCTTGGAGGCAATATTGACCTCCTCGACTTAAGGGAGAGGTTTGACATCCTGTATTCTAACAGCATAGTGTTCAGTGAGGCGCTTATGGTGTACCTAAGAGCATTAACTGGCGAACGCCCGTATACACTCAAACACAACCCCTATATTATCAGGAACCTGAGGGAGGAGCTCCTGGACTTCTCAAGGCTTTTTGAACTTTTCCTTGATCTGGAGATAAACAGGGCTATTGAAACCCTTGCCGTTGAGTACCTGACAAAATACGGCCTGCTGCCGAATGATGCACTCATTCTCGCAACTTGTAAGTTCTACGACGTCAAGTATCTAATTTCGTTTGACAGCGATTTTGCCAATGCCTGTGAGAACGAAGGAATACATCTTCTCGACGATCCAGAGAAGATAACTATGCTTGGTGATGTCCCGTGAGGGTTGCGGTCATTGGCGCAAATGGTCAACTGGGAACGGATATAGTTGAAATACTTAAGGAGGATTCCTCTTTCGAGGTTATTCCCCTGACACACAAAGACTTAGACGTTACCATTCCAGAAACCCTGAAGGTGCTGAAAGAGCTAAAGCCAGATGTCATCATCAACACGGCTGCATATGTCAGAGTTGATGATGCTGAGCTTTATCCGATGAAGGCCTTTGCTGTCAATGCCATCGGCGCGCTGAACGTTGCCAGGATTTCCCGCGAAATTGGTGCAATTAACGTCTACATCAGCACGGACTATGTCTTTGACGGCGAGAAGGAAGAACCATATACTGAGGACGATGTTCCGAACCCGATAAACGTCTACGGAACCAGCAAGTACGCAGGAGAGATTTTCACAAGGAATTATTCCGATAAGTATTACATTATTAGAGTTGCAAGCCTGTACGGGAAGGCTGGAGCCAAGGGGAAGGGGGGTAACTTTGTAAATTGGATCATTGAAAGAGCAAGGCGAGATGAAGAGCTGAGGATAGTTGATGACCAGTTTATGAGCCCAACATACACCATGAACGTTGCAAAGACCCTGAAGGAGTTCTTAAAGCTGAAGCCGGAGTTCGGAGTTTACCACATGGTGAACAAGGGCTACTGCTCGTGGTATGAGTTTGCCAAGGCAGTATTTGAAATATTGGGCTGGGATGTCGAATTGAAGCCTATAAAACCGAGCGAGCTCAACAGGCTGGCGAGGAGGCCAAAGTTTTCGGCGCTTGAGAACAGGGAGCTCCATAAAATCGGACTCAAAATGCCAGGCTGGAGAGAAGGGCTGAAGGAATACCTAAATGAAAAAGGATGGCTATAATCGAGCAGAAGTTTGGCAAGTTGACGCGATAAATGAATCAAAAGAGGAAATCAATGAGTGATAAGAACGGGCTTTGGAAAAGACTTCAAGGGTCAGAGAGCTGGATTTTCAATAGCGTTATCATAGTTTTAGCGGCCCATAAGTTTTTTAGTTTCATTAGTTTCAAGAGTTATATTGATGAGTAAGTTTAGGTGACAATACACGCGGGGAGAACTTATGATCTCCGATGTAATCAAATGGGAGCTCAAAAACCTCAGGAGTCCACTCTACAGAAACTCAATCTACATTTCACTCTCATCGCTCACGACCGCACTCGCCGGTTTCGTCTTCTGGGCCGTGGCAACGAGGCTCTACCCTGCGGGGGA
>NZ_JALVAO010000014.1 GCF_027011145.1 Thermococcus sp.
AGTGGCCGGCGGCGTTCCCGGTTTCCCGCCCCCTCCCGGAGGGCAGTACACCCGGGAACGCTGGCGGGCTTAACTTCCGGGGTCGAAACGAGACCGGGTGTAACCCCGCCGCTATGGCCGCCGTGCCGATATAACCCTCCCCAATGAATTTATAAATCTTACGGTTATTCAAGGTTTGATGGAGGAGCTACTCGAGTTATTGAGAGAAGAGCATAGAGAACTCCTTACTCCAAGTGTTAGGGTCAGGGACTTCCTTATGATAATCTCAAGAAAAAACGGAGAAGAAATCGAGATTGACGGCTTTTTGCTCCTCAGACAGCCACCCAATGCGCCAAAAGATGCCGTTTATTATATTCTCTCGCCCCTAACACCAGAGGAAGCCAAGAGGAGCCAACTGAAAGCGTATCTAGTCCTCAGAATAGACGAGAAAACGAGAGTTAAGGGCAGGTTCTACTCCGGGTCGTACGTCAGGGTTAGGGGAGTTCTCGACGCCTATCCCTACGGAAACATAAGACTTCTTCATGTTTTGGAGCTTGAAGAGATTCCCTACGAGACCAGATGGACCAAATACAGAGACTACTCTCTGAGCAGAAACGAGCTTGAGAACCTGATTTCGGGCACAATCTACGCAAACTACGAAATCCAGAGGGGAATAATCTACGCCCTCCTCAACGCTCCGACGGTTATAGGGATTGAAAACTGGAGCGAGGGAATTACCTTCTCAGCCTTTAAAGGGGAGAGCGAACGCCCGGTTCTCTCACTTTGGAACGGCTTGAAGTATATCTACTCCCTATTACCCAGAGAGTTTAAGCTCAAGAAAGAGAGGTGGGAAGAGTTCGACGACGACTTCCTGGGCATTGACTTCAAGTTCGCCTATCCAAAGGCCGGGCTGGCCTACTACGTTCCCCCGACGAAGGCCATGCTGAAAAAGGCTAACCCTGTTCCAAAGTGGGCAGAGAAACACTTTCTGCTGAAAAAGGCCGGTTTTCTGAGCCCGAGACTTTTCGTGAAACCCGACGACACAATGGCAACCCTTGGTGAAAGCCCGCTCGTGATTGTCGATGAAGTGGCCTACGAGCGGAATAGAGAACTCGAGGAGCTAATGCCAAACCTGCTTGCAACGATAATTCTAGCCAAGAGGAGAATAGGAAGCCTCAACCTCGGCGAGATGAATGAGTACAGGTATCGTTTTGAATCCTTTTTGATAAAAAACAGAAACGAATACGGCGAGCTCTTCGATGCTTTAACGCTCTCCGGGAAGGTGTTCAACGTTGGAACACGCTACAGGCTCGGTGCGAGACTGCTCGGAGCGATGGGAAGGTTTGAAGGGAAGATTGACAGGGGTCTTATAAACGACCTCTTCGGCCTGTACCAGGAGATAACAGACACATGGATAAACGAGATGCCTGAAAAGGAGAAGTTAAGGCTCCTCAAGGAATACGAACGCTACATCGGAGGCTCAAAAGTAGTGGAGATTGGCATTAAAATCTTCGAAGACCTTGAGGCAACCTCCCTCGATGGAACGGTCACAAGGGAGGAGTTCTTAAAGGCTCTGGTGGAAGCGGGGTTCAGGGAAGAACACGGGAAAAGAATGATTGAAAAACTCCTAAGAGAAGGATACCTTTACGAACCGTTCCCTGGAAAGCTCAAGCTCGTGAGGTGGTAGGGTGGGAAAGAAATTCCTCAGGAAGAAGGAGCAGAGGGAAAAGAAGAAAATAGCAAGGGAGAGGGTGGAGACGCTGTTTACCCTCGCCGAGAGGGTTTTTCCCTACAGCCCTGAGCTGGCCAACAGGTACGTTGAGATAGCACTCGCTGTTCAGCAGAAGGCAAAGATAAGGCTTCCAAGGAAGTGGAAGCGCCGTTACTGTAAAAGATGCCACTCTTTTCTCGTCCCGGGAAAAAACGCACAGGTCAGGCTGAGGAGCAGACCCTATCCCCATGTAGTTATTAAATGCCTTAACTGTGGCCACATAATGCGGTATCCATACCTCAAAGAGAAAAAGGCAAGAAGGAAGAAAAGCTAATCAGTGCTTTCCACTCTTTTCGTCGTGTCCTCCTGTTCCAGGCATTGAAATCACTGACTTCTTCTCACGGTAGAGCTCGTGAAGGGCCTTCTTGGCCTCTTTAAGGAGCACCTTTGCAACGCTGTAGTTTCCGGCCTTTATGGCCTCCTCTGCCTTGTCAAGGATTGTTTTAACTGTGCTAACGTTAACCCCAGCCTTCTCAAGGACCTCAACCTGCGCCTCCAGCTTTTCGAGCTCCATCTCCAGAGCGAACTTTTCCCTGCTCTTTACTGCCATCTTGAAATCCATGTGGGCGTTCTTCAGGGCGAATTCACTCCTTGCCTGGAGCTGAAGGGCCAGAACGTAGGCCTCGGTGACGTTTCCAGCCTGAAGGCTCTGGTTAACTTTCTCCATGAGCTGGAGCATCTCCCTGACCTGCTCCATCAGCTGTGTTGAGTTTGTCATGTTGGCGATTTCCTCAACGGCCATCAGCCTCTCGCGAACCTGCTCCATTATCTGCTCGACCTGCTCCTTGGTAACGTTGGCCTGAACCCTCTCTGCCCTGCAGTTGCACTTCTGAAGCTCTTTCTCAACTTTCTCCATGATCTTCTCTGAGGCCTTGCTCTGGACCATCACCATCTCCCTGACCTGGAACCTCTCCATGAGCTTGCTAACGTTGGTGGACTGGTTAACGTAGATTATCATGGCGCGGTTTTCAACGGCCAGCTTAAGGGCAGTCTGGATTGCGAGGCTGTCGTTTCCAGCAACCACAACACTGGCGTTGAACTTGATTCCAAAGAGCTTGCTGGCGTTGCCTATAACAGCCAAGTCAGTCTCGTACCTGTTGGCTCCCCACCAGCGGTAGACCGTTATGTTGTATTCCTGGAGGTCTGTAACGTATTCATCAACTACTGCCTCGGGGCCACCTATTATTATGACCTGGTCAGGGGCGTAGCTCAGTATTTCAGCAGTGACGTTTGGGTTGTAAACTCCCCATGTGGTCGTGACAACTATAGCGCCAGTAAGGTTGGCTAAATACTGGGCTATGGTCTTGTCCGCTGCGTTGTCGCTGACGAGTATGACTGTAACGGTCTCTCCCGCGAAGGCACTGCCGGCACTGAATGCCATTCCAATCATCAGCAGTCCGAACAGGACTGCAACCAGTTTCTTACCCATCAT
>NZ_JALVAO010000015.1 GCF_027011145.1 Thermococcus sp.
GGCGAGTTCATCTGTGATTGCACTGCAACCGCCCTTAACGAGGCCCGGCCCTCCCCACTTCAGAGCGGCCTTGATTTCTCTCGCCAGTTCTCCTGCAGGAACGTCCAAGACACTATCGGCCCAGCCGAGGAAGCTTTTTATGAACAGGTCAACGAACTCGTTGTCACCTATTTTCTCCCTAATCCACTCGCGCCCGCTCATCTCGGCCTCTTCACCCTTTGGGAGTTTTCCGCGCTTCACATCTAGGAGGAGCTTTGTCGCCCTCGCCTTTTCAGTAAAGCTCAGGTACTTCCAGCCTTCCCGGTAGTGGAAGGTTTTGCCCCCGTAGAATATCATGCCCTTCGGGTTTGAGTTCATTATCTGAACGTTTGCACCGAGGAGTTTGAGAAGGTAAGCAAGAGGCCCGTCCTCACCGTGGGGGAGCATGTGGAAAGCGCCGGTTGAAAGCTGAAAGCCATTGTAGGGGAGGTTTGCAAACCTGCCACCGATTCTCGGCGATTTCTCGAGGACAGTAACGTCGTAGTTGTTCTTCGCGAGGAAAGAAGCGGTGAGTAGTCCGCCTATTCCAGAGCCTATGACGATAGCCCTCATTCTATCACCGAGGAAAAAGAACGGGGAGGAATATAAAAGAATATCGAGAAGCAGAACTGCTCAGAGCCTCCACTCAACTCCAAGAATCTCGCTGTAAGCATCTAAAACCCTGCTCAGGTACTCCTTGGCGGTGCCGACTTTGTCAATCTTAAAGCGCTCGGCCCACTTCTTGTTTCCAAACTCCTCGCTTCCTTTAGCGATGAGGTCTATGACTCTCATCGAGTCCCAGAAGGCTGGAGTATAGCCGGCCTTTCTGGCGTACTCTATGAGCCTCTTTATCTGCCTCCTTGCGTGCTCCTCCATGTCTATATTTTCGCCGTAGGCGTCCATAAAGAGGGCCTTCAAGACAGGCTTCATCCATCCGCGGTGGAAGCGACACCAGCCGACGTTGTCGTACCAGAACTCCCAGAGGGCGCTCGCTATTATTTTCTGCGCCAGCTCCTCGGGCTCGAGGAAAATGCCGAACTGATAGAAGGTCCAATATCTTCCTTGAATCGGTAGAGGTATGTAGTTTCCGATGGCCCAGTACATGGTGGGTGTAATCTCACCGTTCTCGCCAAGGGGAGTGAAGACGGCGTAGTCCTTAAAGCTTTCTCCATAGCTCAGCCTGTCCTTAAAGCGCTCGTCGAAGATTACGCTCGCCTTCCTCTTGCCGAGGCCAATTATCCTAGCTATTTCGTTCTCGCCGAACGCTACCCTGTGGGCTAATTCAGCAACCAGTTTGGCGTTAACCTCGCTCGCCTCGACCGGGTGCTCTATCAGGGCCTCCTTCGTGAACTCAGGCTTTCCGCTGATGCCAACCTCCTCCGGCTTGAGAAGTCCGCGGTGGACGAGCTCAAGAACCCAGGCGGCGGTTCCACCGAATTCTATCGCATCGAAGCCCATCGCATCAACGGCATGGACGCTTATATCGCTCGCGCGGAGGCTTATGCTTCCGCTCAGCGGTCCGTTGGCCTCGTAGGGCTCGTACTCGACGTGATGGCCGTTGCGATACTTCTTGCACACAACCGGACAGGGCTCACCGCAGGTCGTCCAGTTCTTTGGCTTTATCGCCTCCTCGTTGAAGGGCTCCCAGTAGTACTTCATTATAGCCTCGTGAATCTTTATTCGGTCTTCCTTTGGGATATAGGGCATCTGCCAGTTTAGAATCGGGACGAAGTCGCCCTCAGCCGGGTAGTTGCCTCCGAAGGTTCCACCGGTGTTGAGCTTTGGATTAAAGCGGTATTTCGTCGTTTTCTCGGCTATTATCTCGTTGTAGGGCTTCTTGTGAACACCCTCAACGATTTCCTTGGCGGTTTTGAAGTTCGAGATGTCCTCACCGGGGAAGTTCCTTTTCCTAGGCTTTCCACCGAAGATTATCCCGACAACGTTGTGGGCCCTGAGCAGAACGCTTCCGGAACCTCCACGGGCGGCCCAGTCTTCGCTACCAACGAGTCTCTTCCCCTTCCTTAGGGCCTGGGAGAATATAGCCCCGTAGTTAGTGTTCAGAGAAGCCGGACCGACAACCGCTATTCTGTACTCGAAGTCAAAGCGCTCGCCGAAGGTGTCAATAAGGTACTGGGTGAGCGCATAAACACCCTCTTCACCTTTGTATCCGCGCCATACATTGATTACCTTTTCGAGCTCAATCTCGTGGAGCTCAACCCTAACGTTGTCCCCATCGTTGTAGAGGAGAACAACAACTGGCTTTTCAGCCCTGCCCTCAAAGGTTACGAAGTCAACGCCAACGTTCTTGAAGGCGTAGGCCGCTCCACCCATGGCCGATGGAAAGAGCGTTCCATAGAGGGGTGACCTGAAGAAGAACATGAGCCTGTGGGCACCAGGAAGAGTCGAGCCGGCGAAGGGTCCCATTCCCATTACAACCACGTTTTTCGGGTCGTACGGGTTTATTGAGTGCGTCTCAAGGTTCTCATGGAGCTCAAGACCGTAGTCTATGATACCGTAGATTCCTGGCCTCTCGATTTCCTCGCTCTCAATCCTGTTCTCGTCAAGCTTGATGTGCATGACCGTGAACTCCATGCTTCTTCACCCCTTTGTATCACTCCAAGTGTTAGGTAGAATGAGGGCATATTTAAGGTTTTCTTGTCGGCTGAATGGCATTGGAAGAATGAACAGAATAGGGGAGAAAGGTCAGGGAATTCACTCGATGTCTTCAAAGCGCTCCTCAAGCCTCTTGAGGACGCCCGGGAGGGTAGTGTACTCCATTTCCTCGAGCGGAAGTCTGTGGGGCTCGAAGGGTCCGTGTCTGCGCATGTACTCAGTAATCTCGAGGGCCTTCTGCCTCGCGTAGTCGAACGCCGGGTCGTCGAAGAGGTCAACTGGACCAACGAGTTTTCCTTCAGGGCTTATCTGCCAGCCGAGAGCGACAACCCTCGGCGGACCGTCAAAGCGCGTTGGGTTGGCGTCGCACATCGAAACGGGCATTATCGGGCCGTTGTGGGAACCGCGCATCCAGCCGCTGACGAGGTGCGGGAATGCGAAGGGCTCGAGAACCTCTCCAAGTGCCGGAAGACCGCTCTGGGCTCTGACTATAGCGACCGGGTCGTCCTTACCGACGTATTCCCCTGCAATCTCGTAGAGCTTCTCAGTACTGACAACAGCCACCGGCTCGTCCTTTGGAATCGGGTGCCCTTCCTTCGGGTAAACGCGCTTGATGACGTACCTGCTCTTCGCTCCGATGAGGGCGAGAAGGTCATAGAGCTCTTCCGGAGTGTTGAGGATTACACGCTTGTGCTTGAGAATGTCCCAGACCTCAAAGCGGAAGCCCATGTGCATCTTGGGGTCAATGACCAAACCAGCGGTGTTGAAGGGGTCGGCGAACATCCTGAATATCGGCAGGTTAAACGCGCCAGGCTCGGTCTTGTCCATGTGGAACGTAACTATAGGCTCGCTCTTCCTCAGCGTTATCTCCATCTCGGCAACTCCCGGCCCCATTCCACGGACGTTTCCGCTGAAGGCATCTTTGAGGAGGTCCTGGCCGGCACCGTAGAGGCCGAGCTCCTTGGCGACCTTGGTGGCCTCCTCAAAGGCTTTCCAGGCGAGCCCGTGTATATCTGGACTGTCAACGCCCTTCTTGTGTGTCATGATGAGCTGAAGGTCATCTCCTGCATAGGCGACGTAGAAGTCTATTATCGTCCCCTCCTCCTTGGCCTTGCTGAGTATCTCTTCGGCCTTCTCTATGAGCTGGGGGTGAACCCTCGAGTGCCCGGGCCAGCCACCTATGTCGGCTTTGATTACGCTAATCGTTATCTTGTCCCCAACTGCCATGGCAACCACCTCCGAAGGAGAATGAGAGTTTTATGCTTATAAAACATTAATATCACCGTAAATGATACGGAGAGCCTAAAAGAGTGAAACATCACTCACAGATATCAGTCCAGCCGAACTGTTCCTTTGCAACCTTTATAAGGTTCTTAAGCTCCTCTTTCTTGAGGTTAACGCTTGAGCTTGCACCAACGAGGGCTATGATACCGTGAACTTCCTCCTGGAGCTGTATGACGTTCTCATCAACCTTGACAACGCGGAGTTCCCTTCTCGCGGTCTCGTCCTCGCCGATTTTGAACTTGTCCTTTCCAATAACTATTGGCTCCTCCATGGCAACCACCCAGTAGATTTTTGTGAGTCAAAGTTAATAAAATTTCCGGGAGCAAAGTTTATAAACCCGGGACCGTTAAGGTTGAGACGGACGGGGGCGTGGTGTAGCCTGGTCCATCATCGCGGGCTCCAGAGGTATGAGGACTTGCGGGTTTGCTGATTGGGGATGAGCCTTTGGAGCTCTGACCCGGAGAAACCCGCGGACCGGGGTTCAAATCCCCGCGCCCCCACCATTACAGCCCTTGCTTGCGCAAGCGCTGGCGGAAGAGTAAGTGCCTTTTTTGAGAATTAGTCGGTTCTGAAATGGGTTTTCATTTACTCGCTCCTTTATGAGTGTTTCACTCCGGAGAAGCGCCCAAAGGGCGCTGATTAAAGTTGAAACTACTTGGAAAGGCTTTGTTTGGTGTTAAAACCCTGTCAAAGTTGTACTTGAGTAATGCACAACTGGTTTTTCGCCAGCCTTTCTTAAAGGCTGAGTGCAAAGTTTCATCAAAGTTTGTAGCTCTTTTTGAAATGCAATTTTCATGTGTGGTTTCTTTTTAATGTGTGCTTGAGTGTTGGGAACTTATGGGATTGCATTGTTTTGTTGGTTTGGCTTTAAAATCGACGCCCTTCGGGCGTCACCGAGAGACAAACCCTCCATTATGGAACTCTTTCTCAACATTCCCCTTTGTAAAATGCGCACTTAGTGCAAAACCATTTCCTCTTGATAACCTCCCATGGACGGAGAGCTACTAACTTTTGGTGAAACTTTTTCCAAAAGTTTCAGTGCTGGCGGAAAGTGAAGTGCCTCTTCTGTAATGTTCAAATTTTGGAATGGGTTTTTTACTCACTTGTCCCCTCGGTGAGTGTTTCTCTCTGGAGAAACGCCCGAAGGGCGCTAATCAGAGTTGAAACTGCTTAGGGGAGTCCAATTAAATGTGTTTAAACCCCCTGACACGCGCTTCTTAAGAGTGGCATGAGGGGCTTTCTGCCAGCTTGATGAAGGGTATTCTTTTCGCCCTCACATCTTCCTCCCGATAAGTATGCCAAGGACTATTAGGACAAGGCCGGCGAGAGTGCCGGGCATTATATCCTCCCCAACAACCAAGGATATAAACACTAGGCTGAGGAAGGGAATGAGGTAAGCCAGATTCGAGGCGAATGCAACATCGTCCTCAACGGCCCTGTACCAGATGAGGAACGTAACGCCCATTTCAAACAGGCCAACGTAGACAGCCCCAACGAGGCCCTTAACCGAGGGTATAGAGAACCCGTCGGCGAAAGCGAGGATCACCGACACGTAGGCAAAGCTAAAGAGGAAGTTCCAGAAGGTCTTCTCGACGGGTGACCTCTTGTCCCTCAGGTTCAACAGCCAGTAGGTGGCCCAGACCACCGCACTCCCGAGACCGAAGATGACCCCTATTGGGTTGGAGAAGTTCAGGCCAGTTAAGTTTCCCGCCGTGGCGACGATGAAGGCACCGAGAAAGCCAATGAAGAGCCCAAAGAGAGCTTTGGCTCTCGGTCTTTTCCCGAGGAGAGGGACAGACAGGAGGACGAGCATCAGGGGCCAGGTGTAGTTCAAAGCCTGGGCCTCCTGGGCAGGAAGCCTCTCGTAGGCCGAAAAGAGGAGGAGGTAGTAGAGGACAATCAGAAAGCCGAGGTAAGCGGAGCGGAGGTTCTCCTTTCGCGGAGAGAACTCGCGTGAGTAGAGAAGGCCGAACACGAAGAGAGATGTCAGGGATGCGTAGAAGAGCAACTGGATTGGACTCATGTAGCGCAGGGAGAGCTTGAAAGCACTCGCGACAGTTGACCAGAGCAATACTGCACCAACGGCGTACTTTTTGGACATGGAGAAAAAGAGAGGTTGAAGTTTTAAAAATTCACTCCTCCCTGAAGGCCCCGTACTTCTTGGGGTCATAGAAAGGTGGAGCAACCGTTACGGCCTTCTTGGGCTTGCCCCTGATTTCCACTTCTATTTCAAGGCCGGGTTTGGCGTACTCCTCTTTAACAAAGGCTATTCCAATGCCAATTCCGAGGAGAGGTGAGAGTGTCCCGCTCGTGACTTCGCCGATGGGCTCACCGTTGGCAAGAACGCGGTAGCCCTCCCTCGGAATGCCCTTCTCGACCATCTTGAAGTGGACGAGCTTTCTTCCCAAACCGCGCTCCCTCTGCTTGAGGAGGGCATCCTTTCCTATGAACTCCTTGTCCCAGAATATGGCGAAGTCAAGGTTTGCCTGGAGAGGTGTAACCTCGTCTATATCTGTACTGAGGAGCTGGAGCTCCTTGGTCTCGTTACCGTAGAGCGTGTAACCGGCTTCAAGCCTGAGTGTATCGCGAGCTCCAAGGCCAGCGGGCTTTATGCCGTACTTCTTGCCAGCTTCAAGGATTCTCTCCCAGACGTGGAGGGCCTTCTCCGGTTTTCCTCTCTTCGATGGGTCTGGATGATAGGGGTTGGCATCTTCGAAGTAGACCTCAAAACCGTTCTCGCCCGTGTAACCGCTCCTTGAGAGGAGCATCTTGATTCCGTCGAGCTCAACTTCCTTCGCCTGGAACCACCAGAGGTCGTTTATGTCTATTCCAAAAAGGTCCTTCGCAAGGTCTCTCGCCTTAGGACCCTGTATCGAGAACATCGCCATGTCGTAGGTCTTGTTCTCAATCTCAAGGTCGAGCTCGCCAAACTTCTCTATCCCGCGCTTTATTGCGTTGAACCAGGCCTCGAGCTTCTCGAATGCATCGCTGTCACACACCATCATGTAGGTGTCGTTTCCAAGGTTAAATACCAGCGTTTCGTCCTTAACCGCTCCGCGCTCGTTAAGAACGAGCGTATAAGTCCCGCTTATTGCAGGGGGCTTGCTTATGTCGTTGGTCGTTACGTACTGGAGGAACTCCAGGGCATCTTTACCTCGGAATATGAACTCGCCCATGTGGGAAACATCGAAGATTCCAACCCCGTTTCTAACCGCTAGATGCTCCTCCTTTATACTGGAGTACCAGATGGGCATTTCCCAGCCGGCGAACTCCTCAACCTTCTTGGCGTGCTCCTTATGCCAGTCGAAGAGGTGAACTCTTTTGACCATAGCCATCACCGTTCAAACTTCTATCTGGACGTTATAACCCTTTTCACTCCACATGCCTTATGGCCTCCGCGGGGTTGAGCTCGGCGGCCTTTTTTGCTGGATATATGCTTGCCAGAAGGCCTATGACCAGGGTCACGCCGAAAGCTACTGCAACGACCCTAAAATCCACCACGGGATTCGGAAGGCCGGGAGTCTTTGTCCTCAATATTCCAACTATGATTTCCGCCAGGAGAACGCCAAAGCCAAACCCAATAATCCCCCCGATAATGGTCATCATGAGGCCCTCAAGCAGTATCATCTCAAGTATGAACCTTTTCTTTGCACCCAGGGCCCTGTACGTCCCGATTTCCCTAGTTCTTTCCATGACTGAAGTCAGGAGCGTGTTGATAACTCCAAGCGCGCCCACGAAGAGGGCTATGCTTCCTATTCCTATCAGAAGGTTGTTGAGCATGGTCTCGATTTCGACGACCACCTTAATGCCCTGGCTCTCGGTTATTACAGTCGAACTGGGAAGAATCTTTTGAACGGCCCTTTTGACGTCGTTTACAAAGGCAACGTCATCAACCCAGAGTTCAACGAAGCTAATCTTCCCCGGCTCGTTGTACATCGTCTGAAGGGTTCCAAGGGGGACGAAGACGCTCGTGTCTATAAAACCTCCGATAACGCTCTGACCGCTCTCCTGAAAGTTCCCGGAAACCTTAAACTCCCACGCCCGGCCGTTTTCGTTATACAGCTTGATTGTCTGACCGGGGAGTATCTGCCAGTTCAGATAACCACCGCCCTCCTTCTGTATCTTGCCGTTTGCGAGGGAATATCCAAGAAGGGCCTTGAAGCGGGCACCTTGGGGTATGAACTGACCCCTCTGGAGCTGTGGCCCGGTTAACGCATAAAACTTCTGGGCATCCCTGGGGACAATGCCCATCACAGTAACGGGTATCTCCCATCCGCGGTATTCCATGACCGTGAACTTAACCAGAACTGGATTAACGGCCTCAACGTGGCTTATCTTCTCAAGCTCTCTGACCACGCTCTGGTTCAGGGTGTTGGTTCCGATGGTCCAGATTGAAGCCCCCATTCCGGGTAGCACTATGACAACGTTACTCGTGCTCTGCAGTGTACTGCTTATCGAGAGCTGAAAACCCTCGGCAATCGAAATCAGGGCAGTTATCGAAGCTATGGCAATGATTATACCGAGCATTGTGAAGAACGTTCTGATTTTTCTCCTGTGAAGGTTCCTGAAGGCTATCTTCAGGATTTCCCTATCCACGCCTCCACCTCCACGCAATGATTCCGAGAAGCACTATTATTGCCCCGGCCCCGTAGTAGTACTCGTATTTTCTCCTTGACGAGATGTTGGAGGGAAGCTGAAGGCTTATTGTCTGGTTGAAGCTCTTAAAGCTCCCGTTTGCGGTCATGTATGTAACCCTGACAACAACCGGATACCTTCCCGCCCGTATCGTGGAGTTCAGAACCTCAAAGTTAACGCTGTCGTAGTCCATCGGCTCAACGGTGCCGACGTAATGTTCTCCAAGGGGGAACAGGCTGAGGACAGGGGAACTTATCGAGACTGTAACACCCCTCGCGGGTGCTTTTCCGTCGTTTGCAACATCAACCTCAAAGTTGTATTTTCCGTCGCTTATCCAGACGTTGCCTATGTAAACTTTGAGCCTTGGCCTGCCCTCCACCTGGACACCAAAGGTTGCCTCCTCCTTGTAGGAAACACCGTTTCCATCCTCGTACGTTATAACCGCGTAGAGCGGATAAACGCCCGCTGAAACGTCCTTAACGGCGAACTCCAGCGTGCCATTACCGCTTCCGTTCACGGGGAGTTCGTCAAAATAAAGGGAGCTCTGCCTGAGAATCGGATATATATTGGCCTGCTCGTTTGTTTCTCCCCCCGTGGGGAACAGGGAGTAGGTCTGCTGTTCCTCCTTGGGCTTCGTTGGGAGAAGCTCAACCCTAACGTGATAAGCTGGGGCGTTTCCCGTGTTTTTCACATTAACCACGACAGTAAAGTTAGACGCGGGTTCAACGGGATTCGGTCTGGTTGTAAAGCTCTCTATCACAACCTTTGGCCTGTAAACGTCGTTCACAGGTATTCCGACTTCAAATTGCTCCGTCTTAATTACGCCGTTTTCGTCGCTGTATTCAAGGCTTACGTAGAGCGGATAGACATCGGGTCTAAGGGCCTTTGAAGCAATGAGCTGAAAGTGTAGTGTTTTTTCATGTCCCGGAGGAAGCAGTCCGGTATACTGAACCGGGCCCTGACGGTAGGAAGCAAATGGAATTTCGCTTTCAAAGGAAGGAATGCTGACGGTCGGCAGGAGGACTTTTTGAGCGGTCTCTTGCTCCTGAACCAGTGGCTTGGAGTAGAGGTAAACCCTGACGTATCTGGCGGTCATGCTCCCTATGTTTTTCAGAGTAACGTTCAGCTGGAATGTCCCACCGACCTCAACGGGGGAGAAACTAACGTTGGTCACAACGATTATTGTACCCTCAACAACCGAGTAAGCCACGTATTTCGGCACGAGAATTTTCATAAGGGCAGTGTCGTTGGAAATCCGGTAAATGACAACGTAAGTATCATAGAAGACATGCGTCCCAACTCCAAAGTAGGCATAGTCCGTTGTGTCGTTTTTATGGTAGCGCATGAGAACGCTTCCGTTCTTTATATCGAGAACCGAAAGCTGAAGCGGGCCGTACGTGAAGTTCATTCCGGGATAGGCAACACCGTAAAAGACGGTGGCCGGTTTAGAATAAACTTCAATAAGGGCCTGGGGGTTATCGGAAAGGGGGTTCTTGATGTAAACCAGAGACACGTTTATGTCGTTGTAGGAATAGCTCTGGCCCGGAGAAAGGGTAAACGTCTTGGTCTGGAAGTTGCGGTTGTCCCTCAGCTTGAAAAGCACCAGAGGTGGCCACGTGTTCTGGTTGTAGAGAAAGTTAACGACCGTTATCGTGTAGTTGCCTATTATCACGGACTCTCCCACGCTAAGGTAGCCTTCAAACGTCCTCATGTATTTTGGCTCCCCCGGGGTTGCCCCGTGAACATAGGGAATAACCATGAGGGCAATCAGCAGGACAACTGCAAGTTTCTTCAAAGTTCTCTCACCTCGTAGAGCTTTCCGTCCCTTATCCTCAAAACTCTATCGGCCTTTCTGGCAACGTCCATATCGTGGGTAACGACGACAAAGGCAGTCCCCTTTTCTCTGTTCAACCTTTTCATCAGGCTGACAACTTCTTCTGAGGCCTTGGTATCGAGGTTTCCAGTTGGCTCGTCCGCGAGAACTATCTTGGGCTCGTTGGCAAGGGCCCTCGCTATTGCAACCCTCTGTTGCTGTCCACCGCTCATCTCGGTCGGTTTATGCTCCTCAAGGTGTGGAATCCCCACCATCCTGAGGAGCTCCCTTGCTCTTTCAATCCGTTTCTTCAGGGGGACTCCAGCTAGAATCATGGGCAGTTCCACGTTCTCAAGTGCCGTGAGTATTGGAATGAGGTTGTAGTGCTGAAAGACAAACCCTATCTTCCTCAGCCTTATCTCGGACAGCTCATCGTCGTCAAGACCCCTAACCGAAATTCCGTCAATAACCACCTCTCCAGAGTCAGGGACGTCAAGAAGACCGAGGATGTTGAGGAGAGTGGTCTTTCCGCTCCCACTCGGCCCTATAATGGCCAGAAATTCGCCCTCATAGACCTCTATACTCGCTCCCCTCAGAGCGGGCACGGAAATCTTGCCCGTTCGGTAGGTCTTATAGAGGTTCTCTGCTTTCAGCACTATCCCCTTCATTTTTACCGATAGAACCTGTTCACAGAACCAATATATAGTTTCCTGCCCAATAATAAACGGTGGAGTCCATGTTTGAGAGGATCCTATACCCAACCGACTTTTCGGAAGTTTCACTTCACGCTTTAAGACACTGCATTCCCGAGCTCTTCAAACTCGGCGCGAAGGAACTCTATCTTCTCCACGTCATAGACATAACCGTTGCGGAAATCGAGGCCTTTGAGCTCGAGAAGGTCTACAGAAAAAAGCTTGAGGAGCTGGCCAAAGAAATGAAGGAGAAAGGAATAAACGCGAAGGCTGAGGTAAGGGTCGGGATTCCTTCATTGGAGATAGCCGAGGCGAGTGAAAAAGCAAACGTTGACCTAATAGTCACCCCAAGCGTTGGTGAAAACGTCTGGAGGCAGATGTTCATGGGAAGCACCGCGTCGAACCTTGCAAGGGCCACTAAAAGACCTGTTCTCCTCCTAAAGTACAGGAAGAAGGACGACTCCTTCGAGCTGGCCGTGGATTGTTCGGAACTTTTCAAAAGGCCACTTGTGGCACTTGATTTCTCCAAATGCTCGGTTAAGATTGTTCAGATGGTTAAAAAGTTTGAGGAACTCATTGAACACGGAATTCTACTGCACTCCGTTGATTACGGTAAGATTGAGGAGCTCGAGCATAACATTGCGATAGCAAAGAAAAACCTCGAAAAGAGCTCAAAAGACCTCTCGGCGGAGTTCGAGCTTGAGGTAATGGTCGGAACGGCGAGCCAGGCCATAATAGGAACCGCCCTTGCAAAGGGCGCAACTCTCATAGTCCTCGGCAAGAAAGGGAGGAGCATCCTCAAGGACCTAATCCTTGGAAGCACGGCCGAGAGGGTAATGAGGGACTCAAAACTTCCCGTGCTCCTCGTTCCGTGTGAATGACCTCAGACTGGAACGGCTTCATCATGGCTCAGTAGCTACCCTGTTGCCATCATCGGTCGTTTTTCTTCTTTTTGACCCGCTTATAAACCTACTCCCTCTTGCTTTCTCCCGTCATGAAGGCGCTCGCCATGATGTGGGCCAGCCTCAAAGGTTCGGGAATCAAGCCCGTCTTTGTGGTGACGCGGACTATTTGAAAGGCCGTCTCAACCGGAAGGCCAAGTGCCTGAACGTACAGCTTTCCCGGAATCATCTCAAAGAGGGGAGGCGCCTTCCTGAGCAGTTCAACTCTCTCGAGCCAGTCCGGAAAGTGTTTTTTCAGGGCCAGCTCCATCGCTTTCAAATCGGGCCTCTTTCTGACCACGACGATTACGGGAAGACCCGTCTCGCGGTGAAGTGCATCGAGGTCAACAACGTTGAAGCCACCGTAGGTTATCCCCTTCAGCATTATAACCCTCAGGTCCTTGAAGCGGGAGTTAACGACGGCGTCGATTAATTTCTCGGTGACATCGGTTCCGTCAACGGTTATCCACCGAGAAACGGCCCCAACAACCTCCTTTGAGCCCTTCATGACGACCCCGAACAGAACCGTCTTCCGCCTCTCGGCTTTGAAAGAAAAGGAAAACGTCCCGTCGTCGAAACCGACCACGCGAATCTCGGGCTTTACCTTTCGAATCATCCGAAGAGCACCCTAGCCATCCATTCGGAGTACTCCCTGTTGAGCTTGTCGAGGTCAATTCTCGCTATCATCGGTATCTCGTATGGGTGAAGTTCCCTGAGGGCGTCTCTAAGGGCCTTCCACCTGCTCACCTCGGTCTTGAGGATAGCCCCAACCTCCTTTCCTTCCTCGATTTTCCCCTCCCACCAGTACATTGCCTCATGTTCCCTGAGGTTGGCACAGACGATGAGCTTTCTCTCAAGGAGTTCCCTGACGACTCTCTTTGCACTCTCCCAGTCCGGGAAGGTGGTATAAACGAGTATCGCCTCCATAGGACATCCCAGAGAAAATACCCAAGTAAAGCTTAAATCCCTTGTGGAGAAATCGAAACGGGATGGTGTATGAGGAAAGTCAGGGCGCACCTTAGGATATACGGGCGTGTTCAGGGAGTTGGGTTCCGCTGGAGCATGCAGAGGGAAGCGAGAAAACTCGGAGTGGCAGGCTGGGTGAGAAACCTCCCGGATGGAAGCGTGGAGGCTGTTGTCGAAGGCGACGAGGAGAGGGTTGAAGCCCTGATAGGCTGGGCCCATCAGGGGCCACCGCTGGCGAGGGTCACAAGGGTGGAAGTTGAGTGGGAAGAACCGGAGGGACTGGAGGGCTTTAAAGTCGTTGGCTGATGGCCTCAAGGAGAACCCTCTTGGGGCAGTACTTGACCTCACAGTAGTTGCAGACGAGCCTTTCCTTCTCCTTCTCCGGCGTGTGGAGTATGAGCCTCTGGAAGCCGTGGATATCCTTTATTTTTGCAAACGTCTCAACCGGAAGGGTCCCATCAATGACGATGAATATTTTGCTGGTCTCCTCGCGTAGGTTCCTCCCAAAGACCTCCATGACGGGAACTCCGTTTTCAGCGAGGATTCTCATTACCTCAGCAAAGGCGCTCTGGTAGTTTTCCTTCTCCACGTCAATCTCAAGGACTTCCCAGCCCATCAGAGGGGCCACGTCAATGAGGCTCGGCAAGGGATTTAGGCGCTCGAAGATGAGCTTGAGAGGGTACGTTTTCTCGATGTATTCAATCGTGTGGTAGATGATTTTCCGATTGACACCAATGGCCCTTGCCAGCTCGCTTATTGGAATTTCAACGTTTTTGAGGTAGATTTTACCGTTCTTTACGCTCAGACCGTTCTCAAAGAGGAACTCAGCGACCTTCCTCCTTGCGGGATAGTTCTTGAAGTAAGCCTCCAGTATGAGCATCATCTTTGTTCACCTCTTACCCATAGATGAGTAGAAATGGATATTTAAATCTTTCTCCGGTAAGGGTTATAACGTCCACCACCGTAGTCCAAAAAGAGGTGAAGAAAAATGTTCGACGTAATAGGGATGGGCAACCTGAACTACGACATAATTTTCATCCTCGACCGCTTTCCGGAGTTCCACGAAAAGGTGGTCTCCAGAGAAGCCCACTTTGGCCTCGGCGGTGCCGCTGGAAATACGATAAGCTGGCTCGCGACCTTTGGACTTAAGACTGGTTTCATTGGTGCAGTCGGGAGGGACGAGATAGGGGAGGCCCACCTCAGATACTTCAAGAACCTTGGCGTCGATACTTCCGGGATAGACGTCGTTGACGTTCCCTCAGGAGTTGCCGTTGCAATGGTCCATGGGGACGACAAGAGGATAGTCAAGCACCTCGGGGCGAACGCGCTCAGAAGGTTCAAACCCGAGTACGCAAAGAATGCGAGACTGCTACACCTCTCATCAAACCCGCCGGAGCTCATTGAGGAAGCCGTTCGCTTTGCCAACGAAAACGGAATACTGATTTCGGTGGACATAGGCGAGGCTACCATTCCAAGGGACGTGGAGGGAATGATTGACTACCTCTTGATGAACGAGGACGAATACAAAAGAAAATACGGCTCGCTCGATACCTCCCTCAGCAACGCCAAGAACCTGATAATAACGCTAAACGGGGGAGGGGCGATTGTTAGGGAAGGCAACGAGACCTTCGAGGTTCGCGGACTGAGTGCCAAGGTTATCGACAGCACGGGGGCAGGAGACTCCTTCGATGCCGGAGTAATCTATGGAATCCTCAACGGCTGGTCGCTCAGGGATTCGGCAAAGCTGGGCATGTTGCTAGCCTACCTCACCGTTCAAAAGGTTGGGGCGAGAAGTGCCATAGTCCCCCTTGAGGAAATTATCAGAATGTCAAAGGAGCTTAAACTGGATTTACCGTGGTAACGAAGACGTTTAACTTTTGGAAAACCTTAAAAATTGGGAGCTCAAAAAAGAGTAGAAAAGCCAGAAGAGCGGAGGTGGGCCCTTTGGAAATAGTGATTGACAACTTCAAACCAAAGATAACAAGGCCGTTCAAGAGGAAAAACGAGTACTGGGTCAAGCTCATTCTTCCAAATGGCGAGGAGTACATAATGAAATTCAAAAGTCCCCTCGAGGCTGAGGATGCGATTTACGGCATGCTTGATGACTTACAGGTTTATGGAGGAAAAGTAAAACTTAAACTGCGGGAAGGAAACGTTATAGAGGACATTGAGGTTCTCGAGCTGTACAAACCCTCCGCAAAGGAACTTCTCAATGAATATTTCAACGACTAACGTCCTTTTCTGTTCATTGTAGTTGTCATTTTGACAGGAAACTTATATATATCCCCGAGTCGAATACTTCTATTGGGGTCTATCCGTTCAGGTAAGGAATTAAATAATGTGGAGGTTGTCTCGGTGGCGAGACGAAAGAACAAGGAGCTCCTTGAAATCGCGAGAGACATAGGTGGAGAGGAAGCTGTAGAAGTTGTCAAAGCCCTTGAGAAAATGAAAGAAGCTACCGATGAAGAGCTCGCAGAAAAAACTGGAATCAGAGTTAACACCGTCAGAAGAATTCTATACAAACTAAACGATCACGGACTTGCCGACTTCAAGAGAATCCGCGACCCTGAGACTGGATGGTATTACTACTATTGGCGCCTCGAGACCAAGCGACTGCCCGAGATAATAAAGGCCAGAAAGATGGCCGAGCTGAAGAGACTGAAGGAAATGCTCGAAGAGGAAACTAGCGAGATATACTATTGGTGTGGTGAAGAAGGTCATCCAAGACTTACCTTTGACGAGGCAATGGAGTACGAGTTCCAGTGTCCTATATGCGGGAAAATGCTCATGCAGTATGACAACAGTCGAATTGTTGAGGAGCTAAAAAAGAGAATTGAAGAACTTGAAATCGAGCTCGGGCTTAAGAAAAAACCGAAAAAGAAAAAGAAGGCCTAACCGGTAGAATGGCCCCAATGAACTTCGGGGATGGTGAATATGGAAGAAGTGGTTATTCTTGAGAAGGTTTACGGTGACAGGAGCGGTTTTGAAAAGCTTCACAGGAAGCTCCGCTCCCTTTTAGGCGATTTGGAAGTTGAGTGGAAGCTCTCTGCGACAACCAAAAACTGGGTGAAGGTAAGCCTCAAAGGGGAAGACGAGGAGATAAGCGCCAACCTCGTTAGGGAGGAGTTCGGCGAGGTTCCCTACAGCCTGAAGAACGTTGAGGTAGGGAAAACCTACAGGGGGAGATTCATAGACCTTGGGAAAGTTGGTTACGGTGCCTACGTTGACATCGGCATATTCAGGCCAAAACCCAAGGACGCTCTGATTCCTCTCTATTATCTGAAGAGAACCTTTGGAGACAGGCCAGTGAGGCAGATGATACGGGAGTTCGGCTGGGTTGACAACCTGCCCGTCGAGGTTGAGGTGACAAACGTTGAATTTGGAGCAAGGGAAGTCGAGCTGGCCTTCAGCGATAAACAGTTGAAGACGATTAAGAACTGGCTGAGCGACGGTTACGACAAGCTCTTCATAACCGGAACGATAAGCGAGAGAGTTGAAGAAGCGCTCATCAAGACGGGCCACGGCAGGGACGTCAAGAGAATGGAGGAGCTGGGTTTGATGGAGACCCTCCTCGTTCTGAAGAAGGGAACTCAGGCACCGGGAATAATAAAGGCCATTGGGCCCCACCTGAAGGGCGCGGTTTTCGGTGCAATCAAGTTTGAATGACCGAATGAACCAGCCTGACGGCGAGTATGGACACGAGAGTCAGAACGTAGGGGAAGAAACCGCTCACGAAGGGGGCAACTACAAGAAAGGCCAGCGTCGAGAGCGTTATGAAGGCCGTCGGGCCCCTCCACCTTATTCTTCTCAAACCAGTTGAAAGGGCGTAGGCAACCACGACTAGCCCGAGGAGGGACTGGAGGAGTAGGCTACCAATGAAGTCCCTGTGGAGCTGGAAGTCCATCCATCTGGAGAGCCAACCGAACCCGTAAACCCTGCAGAGGAGCAGGAAGCCGAGCCACACGAGGAAGAGATAAGAGGAGTTCCTGAGCCTTCTCCCTGGGTACGTGAGCGCGAAGAACAGGGAAAACAGAAGAAGGTACGGATTGAACAGGGATGCGAGGAGAGTAGCGCCGGCCAGCACCAGTATCTCGGCAGTTCTTCCCAAACCCGGGACGAATGACGAATTCGTGGCTATTGCTATCGCGAGTAGCATCAGAACGAGGCCCGGCAGCGCTGTTCCAACGGTTGCAACCTGCGAGCGAAAGATTGGCGAGGAGAACACAAGTCCGAATGCGAGGAATCCAAGGGCCCTCTCGCGCCTCGGGGCGACGTAGAAGAAAAGCCCGGTCATTGTGAGGAGGAAAAGCCAGTGGGCCAGCCACAGAACTTCATCCGTCGGAGGTAGGAGCGAAAAAACGTTTCCCACGAGAGCAAGAAGGGGAGATGATGGTATTTCGCCGGCGGAGACAGCTAGAGCCCTGAAGAAGAACTTCAAAAAACCACCGGGAAGAACGGGCCTCTCAGAGAGTGTAAACCAGACGAAGATTAAGGAAGCACCGAGCAGGAAAAACCTTGCGGAGTAACTCCTGTCCCTCCTCAAAAGGAGCCCGAAGAGAAGGACTATAACGAACGCAAGGAACGCGAAGACGGCAAGCTCCTTCCCGGGAGGTGACCAGACCCCGGCAAAGGCCTCGTGGGTGAGGTAGATGTTGTCCTCGCTTCCCGTGATAAAAACCGTGCCGTTGAGGACGATTATCATCGGCGAGAGGGAGGCTTTCTCCGGAAGGCCCGTCCTGTTCCAGAGTCTCTTCATCTCGGGGTTCTCGTAGACATTTCCCACAAGGACGAGGGTTCCGTTACCGTGCTGAAGAACCTCCCCAAGTTTTGCATCCACGTATCTCGCCCAGCCCTTCGCCCAGTAGTCCCTGCCAGGGACGACGCGATAGGTGGTTTTTGAGTTTAGAAACCTCAAAAAACTCCCCTTGTCGGGATAATAGCTAACCTGACCGGCAGAAACGAGCGGTGAAACGAGCAGGAGGAGCAAAAGCACCGCCAATGCTTTCCTCATTTTATCCCCGAGTAAAGTTGAGGCCAGAGTTAAAAAGCTTAACGTAGCCTGGTCCAGCGCGACCTCATCGCAACGGCTTCCGCCGGCCTGGGTCGCGCCCGGAGGAAATTAAAGGAAAGAAGTTAAAAATCACTCGGTCTTCTCTTCGCCCTTCTCTCCCTTGAGTTCCTCAAGCTTCTTCACGAGCTTTTCAGCCAGCTCCATGAAGGCTTTTGCCGCCGGAGTGTCACCGTAGAGGACTATCGGAATTCCTGCGTCACTCGCTTCCCTGGCCTTGAGGTCTATGGGTATCTCCCCAAGGAACTCGACGCCCTCCTTCTCGGCGAGCTTCTTGCCTCCACCTCTGCCGAAGAGGTCAATCTCGTTTCCACAGTGCGGGCAGATGAGATAGCTCATGTTCTCGACGACCGCTATGTAGGGGACCTCCATCTTCTTCATCATGTTGACGGCCTTTCCGGTGTCGAGTAGCGCTACCTCCTGGGGAGTTGTGACTATCACGGCCGCGTCGAGCTGGACGTTCTGCACAACGGTGAGAATCTCGTCGCCGGTTCCGGGCGGGAAGTCGATTATCATGAAGTCCAGCTCGCCCCACTTAACGTCTCCAAGGAGCTGTTTGATTGCCTTGGTGACTAGAGCACCACGCCAGATTATAGGCTGGTCTTCAGGAACGAGAAAGCCCATGCTCATGACCTTAATCGGCGTTATCTGGCCCATGAAGTCAGCCATCGGGGGCAACATCTCGAAGCGTCCATCCTCCATCCTCTCCGCTAGAACGTCAGCTTTGTCAACGCCGAGCATCTTGGCGACGTTCGGCCCGTGTATATCGGCGTCGAGGAGTCCAACGTAGTAGCCCTTCTTCGCCAAAGCCGCCGCCAGGTTAACCGCTACCGTGCTCTTTCCGACGCCACCCTTACCGCTTAGAACCGCCACCTTGTACTTCCACTTCTTCTGCTTCTCCTTTATCCTCTCCGTGAGCGGGTCAGCGCCCAGGCCACCTATGTTGAGTGTCGGAGCCTTAATCGTCATTTCCACCACCGACGAAAATAGTTCGGCAAACTTAAAAACCTTTGTCCCAAAACTTAACAGAATTACCCAAGAATGGGTAGAAAAGGGAAAGGTTCACTCCTCCGGCTTGGGGAGTGTAACATCGACACCGAGAACCTTCCACATAGCCTTTATCTGCTCGCGGAGGGTGTCTATTGCTTCGGGTCTCTTGAAGAGGTGCTTGAACCTGCCCTGCAACTTAAGGTACTCCTCGATGGGCTTCTTGAACTCGATGGCAACAACCCTGCCTCCCTCGCGCTTCACCTTGGCTCCTCCTCCGGGGCTCTGTATCTTGATGTTGTGGAAGTCACCGTTCTCAATCTCGAAGAGGGGCCAGACGCCGGTCTCAATAGCTAAGCGGGCTATCTCAACGCCCTTCTCGAGGGGGCTCTTCCATCCAGTTGGACAGGTACAGTGAACCTGAACGAACGCTGGACCGTCGACTTTCGCTGCTTTCTTCATCTTCCTGACGAAGTCGAAGGGGTTGCCTATGCTTGCTGTAGCAACGTATGGTATCTGGTGGGCGGCCGCTATTAGGGCAACCCACTTCTTGGGCTTGTCCTCACCGATTGAGTACTTACCCGGCGGGCTTGTGGTTGTCCAGGCTCCGTAGGGGGTTGAGCTCGAACGCTGAATTCCAGTGTTCATGTAAGCCTCGTTGTCGTACATCAAATAAACCACGTTGTGCCAGCGCTCCAGCATACCGCTGAGGGCCTGCATACCTATATCAGCGGTTCCACCGTCACCGCCTATGGCCAGTATCTTGCCCTTGAGACCCTTCTTCTTCCATGCGCCGTCAATACCGCTCGCAACAGCAGCAGCGTTCTCAAAGGCCACGTGCACCCATGGAACTTTCCATGCTGTGTATGGAAAGACCGCCGAAACGACTTCCATACAGCCAGTTGCCTGGGCTATGGCAAAGGCGTTGGGATCGCCGTATTTTTCTTCCATGGCCTCGCTGAAGGCCTTGGTGGCCAACTTAAGGGCTGTTGCACAGCCACATCCGGCACAGGCTGCATGTCCGGGTGCCCAATACTCGCGAGTTGTGATAGGGGGCTTCCTAACGGCCATCTTCATCACCTCACAGAATCTCCTTCCTAAGGCCTATCCAGTTGACTTCACTAAACTCCTCCCCGTTGAGGGCCTTCTGTGCTATAGCCAAAGCCTTGTCGAGGTCCTTGAAGGTTACATCCCTGCCACCGAGTCCGAGGATGAAGTCCACTATGATTGGCTTCTCCTTTTCGTTAATCAAGGCTCTGCTGAAGTCCTGGAAGAGGGCTCCGCCAACGCTGAAGGTAACGTTCTTCTCGAGGAGCGCGAGAACCTTCGCCTTCTTCGCCAACTTCCTGACATCTTCAATCGGGAACGGTCTATAAACGGTCATCTTGGCTGCTCCAGCTTTGATACCCTTCTCCCTGAGGTTGTCAACGTACTCCTTGACTGTTCCGGCTAATGAGCCCATCGTAACAAAGATTATCTCAGCATCGTCAGTTCTGTATTCCTCAACTTTCTGGTACTTTCTGCCAAACTTCTTCTCAAACTCCTCAAAGACTTCATCGATGACCTTCTTAGCGTTCTCGTTGGCTTCCCAGATACCGTAGCGAGCCTCCATGTAGTGAGCCGGGAACGCTAAAGTACCCTGAGTTATCGGTCTAGCGGGATCGAGGTAAGCGTGCTTCGGCTCGTACTCGCCAAGGAACTCGTCAACTACCTCCTGGTCTGGGATCTCGACGGGCTCAACCGTGTGCGTTAGGATGAATGCGTCGAAGCCGACCATAGCCGGCAATAGAACCCTCTCGTCCTCCGCAACCTTGTAGGCTATGAGTATCAAATCGAGCGCTTCCTGGTTGTTCTCAGCGTAGAACTGGAGCCAGCCGGTGTCGCGCTGGCTTATGCTGTCCTGCCAGTCGTTCCAGATGTTTATTGGCGCGGAGAGGGCGCGGTTTCCAATGGCCATCACTATGGGAAGGCGCATTCCAGCGGCTATGAAGAGGACCTCGTGCATCAGAGCCAGACCTTGGGAAGCAGTAGCGGTGAAGGTTCTGACGCCCGCCGCGGAAGCACCGACACAGGCAGAGATAGCGGAGTGCTCGCTCTCAACCTTTATGAACTCCGCATCGAGTTCACCGTTGGCCACGAACTCGCTTATCTTCTCGGGAACGAGCGTTGAGGGAGTAATTGGGAAGGCCGCTATGACCTTCGGCTTGGCCAGCTTGGCCGCCCACGCGGCGGCTTCGTTAGCCTTCATAACGGTTCTAATCGGCATCTTCACCACCTCACTTGCTCTCCCTAACCATAACTATAGCATCGGTCGGGCACTCGTTCGCGCAGATACCACAACCCTTACAATAGTCGTAGTCAAAGACCGGATAGTTCTCTTCGTCGAGGTATATGGCCGGCTCTGGACAGTAGATGTAGCATAGGTAACAGCGGACGCACTTGTCCCTGTTGAATTCTGGCATGAAAACTCTCCAAGAACCGGTCTTGTTGACTACGCTACTCCCGGGGAGATAAACTATTGCTCCCGGTGTCATTTTTTCGCTATACTCCTTCTGAACCCTCTCGATGTCGGCCTTAAACGGGCTCTCAGCCATCTATATCACCCCTAGTGATTTATCAAATGGAAACTTAAACCTTATGGGAAAATGAAAAGGTCATCCGAAGACCTCGGCGAGCTTCTTGAGCTTCTCCCACTCGTGGAGGACCCAGGCCTGGAGGTTCTCGATGTCCTCCTTGGTCATGTACTTGAAGCGACCCTGCAGTTTGAGGAACTCCTCAATCGGCTTGGGCTCCTTCTTCGGGCTGGGCATGTTTATCTTGTACTTGCCGTTCTCGTACTCGAAGAGCGGGAAGTAGGCCGTCTGAACCGCTAAGCGGGCTATCTCAATGCTCTTGTCCGTTGGTGAGCGCCAGCCCGTCGGACACGGCGCAAAGAGCTGTATGAAGCTCGGACCCGGTATCTTCCTGGCCTTCTTGAGTTTCCTTATGAAGTCCTCTGGGAAAGCGACGCTGGCAGTTGCCGCGTAGGGAATCTCGTGGGCAATGACGATGTCAATGACCTTCTTCTTGTGCCTCTTTTCCAAGAAGTGCCTCTTTCCTCCGGGAGTGTTCGTCGTCCAAGCTCCGTAGGGGGTTGAGCTCGAACGCTGAATTCCAGTGTTCATGTAAGCCTCGTTGTCGTACATGATGTAAACCGCGTCGTGGCCCCTCTCAAGGAAGCCTGAAAGGGCCTGAAGGCCGATATCAGCGGTTCCACCGTCTCCAGCCCAGCCGACGACCATGACTCCATCTTCGCCCTTGACCTTTATTCCCCTTGCCTTGAGGGCCGCCTCGATACCGCTTATAACGGCACCGGTGGTTTCAAAGGCCGTGTGGAAGAGGTTAGCGTCCAGGGCAGTGTAGGGCCAGGGGCCGGCTATGATTGTCGAACAGCACGCGGGAATAACGAAGATTGTCTTCCTGCCGTAGGCCTTGAGGACGTAACGAATTCCGAGTGAGGCGCCACAGCCCTGACAGGCGGTGTGACCCGCAAAGAAGTGCTCCTCAGCGGGGATGCTCAACCTCTTCTTAACGTTCTCGGGAATTTCCATCGTTCTCACCTCTTGAGGTGGTACCACTCAACCTCTCTATCGAACTTGCCACTCTCTATTATCGCCTTCATGTTGTCCGCTATTGCCTTAACGTCCAGAACGGTGAAGTCCCTGCCACCAAGACCAACGATGTAATTCTTGATTATCGGCCTGGCATCGGTGTTGTAGAGAACGCCCTTGGCCTCGTTGAATAGTATTCCCTCCTGACCAAAGGAGAAGTTCCTGTCGAGGACCGCTATTCCCTTAACGCTCTCGGCTATCTCCCTGAGCTCCTCCTTCGGGAAGGGCCTGAACCAGCGAACCTTTGCGTAACCGACCTTGTAGCCCTCCTTCCTGAGCAGGTCAACGGCTTCCTTGACGGTTCCCATGAGGGAACCCATTCCCATGAACACGAAGTCAGCGTCCTCTATGTAGCCTTTTTCAATCATGTCACTGTAGTCCCTGCCAAAGCGCTCGCCGAACTCCTTGCCAACGTCTTTGATAACTTTCTTAGCTTCTTCATGCGCCTTGGCAAGCTTGTAGCGGAACTCATAGTAATCGTTGGGCGTGGCAAGTGCTCCAACCGAGAACGGTCTGCTGAAGTCAGCCAAGTCATAGAGCGGTTTCCTTGGTGGAAGGAACTCATCAACGAGCTCCTGCGGAATCATCTCGACGACGTCATAGGTGTGACTGAGGATGAACGCGCTCTCGACTACCATTATTGGGACGTTTACTGTTTCGGCAACCTTAAAGGACATAAGAACTCCGTCGTAAACTTCCTGGTTGTTTTCAGCGTAGAACTGCATCCAGCCGGTGTCCCTCTGGGCAAGCGAATCGGTCTGGTCGTCCCAGACGCTCCACGGCGGGGCCATTGCCCTGTTAACGTCAACCATAACTATCGGCAACCTCGCTCCGCTCGCCCAGTGAAGCATCTCGTGCATTAAAGCGAGACCCTGGGCGGCTGTTGCCGTAAAGGCTCTCGCACCCGCGGCAGAAGCACCTATGGTCGCGGCCATGGCCGAGTGCTCGCTCTCAACGGGAACGTACTGGATATCTGCCTCGCCGTTGGCTATGAACTCGGCTATCTTCTCAATAATGCTTGTCTGAGGAGTTATCGGATAAGCGGCAACGACCTGAACGCGGGCATGCTTAACAGCGTAAGCGGCGGCATAGTTACCGCTCACAACCTTCCTAATGGGCTTGTACTCCGCCATATCACTTCTCCTCCTTCTCCATTGTTATAGCGTTTGTCGGGCACTCGTTCGCGCAGATACCACAACCCTTACAATAGTCGTAGTCTATGCCGACGTAGCCGTCTTCCCTGATGTAAATTGCCGGCTCGGGACAGAACTTCCAGCAGATGTAGCACTTGACGCACTTGTCATCGTTTACAACGGGAATAAAAGTTCTCCAGTCGCCTGTGAAGTTGCTAAGGGTTGTTCCTAAGGTTATTGGAGCCTCAGGATACTGCTCCACGGAGGTGAACACGAGCTTTTCAGCCCGGGCTTTCTTTTCTCCAAACAAAGTGTTCAACTTTACCACCACCCCGAGCTTAAGGAAGGGAAGAGAAGATTAAAGCTCATAAACTACGGTCTTGTTGAACGCTTCCTCAGCAGCCTTGGCGTTCTTCTCGCCAAGGGTTCCTGAGAAGGTCTCCTTGATTGCTTCCTGAACGTATTTGAGGTCAACGATACCGGTGGCCTTGGCAACGGCACCGAGAATAGCGGTGTTGGTAATCGGAAGGCCGAGTATGTCGAGGGCTATGGTTGTAGCGTCAACGAGGGCAAGCTTGGCAGGCTTCTTCTTGAGCTTCTCAAGGACTTCCTCCTTGCTCTTTTCAGTGTTTACTATGACAGTTCCATTGTCCTTAAGGCCAGCGGTGACGTCAACGGTGTCAAGAAGGCTCGGGTCGAGAACGACAACAATGTCTGGCTCGTAAATCTGGGTCTTAATCCTTATCGGCTTATCGTCAATTCTGGTGAAAGCAGTAACAGGCGCTCCACGCCTCTCAACGCCAAAGAAGGGAAACGCCTGGACGTATTTGCCCTGTTTGAATGCTGCAGAGGCTAGAATGTTGGCGGCCGTAACGGCACCCTGTCCACCCCTACCGTGAAAACGTATCTCAATCATCTTCCCTGCCTCCTTTTGGTTTTTCACCCTCAGTTAGTCCGAAAGGTTTATTTAGGTTTCGGTATTGTGTTAAGGAACCCTAAACGGGATTTTCTGGGTAAAGGTGAACTTTAAATTCCCCCAATGGTTTTTTCCGCTCATCGTTTCTCGAAAACTTTTTTAATTGCCTATATAGACTATATAGCAAGTGGTGGATATGGAGGGACTTGCAATAGCTATAATCGCAGTGGCGTTCTACATAGCGTGGAACATAGGATCAAATGATTCTGCCAATGCGATGGGCACCGCTGTAGGTTCGGGAATCCTGAGTTTCAGACAGGCAACGCTGACGATAGCGATATTCGTTGTTCTGGGGGCATATTTAAAGGGCTACAAGGTCATGAAAACCGTTGGCAAGGGCATAGTGCCCGAGGGCTTCCTAACCATGAAGATGGCACTGCTGGCACTACTGGCCGCGGGAATCTGGGTGACGATAGCAACGGTCAAGGGGTTACCGGTTTCAACAACGCAGTCAATAGTCGGTGGCGTCATCGGCGTCGGTTTAGCAATGAAAGCACCTGTAAATTGGTTCACAATGGGTAAAATAGCGGCCGCATGGGTTATATCTCCAATCTTATCCGGAATTCTCGCAATGGTTCTCTACAAGTTTTATTCAAAGGTAATCTCTGGCATAAAAAGTGTCTCAACTATTGAAGCACTCTACAAGGCCCTTGCAATACTCGGGGGTTCTTACATGGCCTTCAACTTCGGAACCAATGAAGTCGCAAACGCTTCCGGTCCGATAGTTGGAGCGGGCTTTATGGAACCAAAGACAGCGGGCGTTCTCGTGGCAATAAGCCTCGCGATAGGCTCGCTAACCTTCAGCTACGCCGTCATGCACACAGTCGGCAAGAAGATAACGGCCCTCGGGCCTATTTCTGCCTTCGCGGCACAGTTTGGCTCGGCGATATCGGTAAGTCTGGCCAACTTCCTCGGACTTCCGGTAAGTTCAAGCCAGTCCATAGTCGGTGGCGTCGTCGGGGTGGGCCTTTTAATGGGACAGGGAGTCGAGAAGAAAGTGGTCAGGGACATACTGTTCGGCTGGGTCGCAACGCCCTTAACCGCCATAGGGATTTCCTTCCTTCTGGTCAAGCTTTTCAGTTTTGCAGGGATGCTTTAACTCACAGCCTCTCTATTTTTACACCCATTTTTGTCAGTTCCTTCAGCATTCCAGTCTGGACGTAGGCCCGAATCCTCGTAACGTCCCCATAATCAACCGATAGAACCTCGCCAACAGAGCTCAGGAGGGCCATCACGGATGGGACTTTCGCAGGGTTTTCAATGACGACCTCAAAGGCTCCGTATTTTGGAAGCCTGAGGATTGTCCTCTCAAGGATTTCATAGAGTTCATCGAGTTTTCTCTCCTTTGCAGAGACCCGGGCAACGCCCTCTATTGAGAGCCCAACCCTCTCGCTGAGCTCCTTCAAAAGCCTCGCCTTTTCCTCGGCGTCGTCCCGTTCAATCAAATCCACCTTGTTGAGAACCACGATTATTGGTTTGTCGAGAGCCTTGAGCTCCCTCAAAACGTCCACTGAGGCCCTGAACTTCCGTGCTATCTCGCGCCACGGTTCGCTTGAGTCAAGAACGAGGAGAACTATGTCCGCCTTGACAATCTCCTCCAGCGTTGAATGGAAGGCCTCAACTATGAAGGGTGGAAGCCCGTCTATGAAACCCACGGTGTCCGTGACGAGAACCCTCTTTCCCGAGAGCTTGAAGCGCCTCGTTGTTGTGTCAAGGGTGGTGAACATCTGGTTTCTGGCCTCAACGTTTTCTCCGGCCAAAGCATTGAGGAGCGTTGATTTGCCGGCGTTTGTATAGCCGGCCAGAGACACGAGGATAAAGCCGAACTCCTCCCTCTTCTTTCTCCGCACTTCACGCTCGGCCTTAACCTTCTCAAGCTCTTTCCGTATCTTCCCCATTCTGTAGCGGATGTGCTTGAGGTACTGCTGGGTCTGATACTCACCCATTCCCTTGAAACCGGCCCTGTCGCCGAGCTTGATTCTCCTTATCGCTTCCTTCACGAGGGGAATCTCGTACTGGAGAGAAGCTAACTCGACCTGAAGCTTGGCCTCCTTTGAGTGCGCCCTCTTTTCGAAAATCTCGAGGACGAGTTGCCACCTGTCCATTACCTCTACCCTGAGCTCCTTCCAGAGGTTGTAGGCCTGACTAGGGGTTAAGCGGTTGGCGAAGATAACCCTGTCGGGCTTGAGCTCCCTGACGAGCTCCTTAAGTTCCTCCAGCTTTCCCCTTCCGATGTTGTAGCGCGGATGCTCCTCCCTGTTCTGTTCAAGGATTGAGAGAACCTCGTAACCGGCACTCCTGAGGAGCTCCTCGAACTCCGCTTTGCTTAACCTATCCCTCCGCGAGTACCTTATGACGCCGATAGCTTTCATCGTTGGCCCATGGAGATGGTACCTTAATAACCCTTTGGGCTAAGCTTAAATCCTAACACGCCGTAATACATATGGGGAAAGCTATGCTGGGTTTGACGCTTCTTGCCGTACTGAAAGGTGGCGATATAATAATCGACAAAGGGGGTATCAGAAAAGACCTACTTGCCTGGCACCTAAAAGATGTTAAGGCCCTTGCAGAGCAGTACGACAAGGCCTTTAGGATACTCCTTGAGCTCCTGAGGGATGAAAATCCCCACGTAAGGACAAACGTTATTCAAGTTCTAGTCGATATGCTCTCCGAGGGAAAACTTGAAGGAGAGAGAAAAAAGCTCGCCCTAGAAGGTGTGCTCGAGCTTGTGAAGGACGACGATGAGAGAGTAGCGCTAAAGGCCCTCGAATTCATAAACGCCCTCCTCGAAACAGGCGGACTAAGCGATGAAGAATATGATAGGGTAACAGACGCTCTAAAGGACGTCGTCAAGTCTGGAGTACCCATACTGGGCGAATACGCGGCCGAAGGACTTGGAAAACTCGGTGCAAAGGTTGTAAAGATAGCCTACAAGATAATTCACTGGCTGTTCTCCCTTATTGGCTCAAGCAAGAAGAGGGAAGTTCAGGGTGCCGCGATAACGGCTTTGACGGAGATGGCGATGAAAACTGAAGACAGAAAAGTTCTAAACGAAATCTTTGAGGGTGTCGCAGACCTTTTAGCTCATCCCGATCCCTACGTGGTTGAAAGGGCCCTTTACTCAATCGAGAGAATGCTCTCACGCGAGAAAGAGATAAGCACAAGGAACAAGCTGAAGGCAATAACGCGTATAAAAGAGCTGAAAGGAGACGTTAAGCTCGGCCTTAAAGCCTCTCAGGTTCTCGAGAAGCTGGAGAAAAGTGCTGTGGCCAGCGAGGAGTTCATCAGTGAAACGGAAGCCAGAAAAAAACTTGAAGTAACACAGTACAGCATAGATGACGTTGAGAGACTGTTAGATGCCGGAAAAACGGAGATAGTTGCTGAGATGGCAAAGCTTGATCCAGAGGTTATGGACAAAGTCCTAAACATGCTTGAAAGCGAGGACTACAGCAGAAGGCTCGACGCCCTCTGGATTGTGGCAAGAATTACAAGCCATCTAACACCCAGCGATGCCTATCGGATTTTGCCAGTCCTAGGAGACTTTCTGAAAAGCAAAAATCCTTGGGCAAGGGAGACAGCCGCAAGGGTTTTAGCTGACATCTACGCCCTCTATCCCGGCACCTCGAAGTTCTTCAGCAGTTTACTTGAAACGTTGCTCAAATCAGGAAAGGAAAGAGACGTTGAAGGGGCCATTGAATTAATGGCAAGGCTTTCCGACAAGATATCCTCAAGAGAAATGCTATCGGGGATGTTTAAGCTTATTTTGAAGCTCCTAGATGATAAGAAAACAAGGGGAGTTACCCTGAAGGCTATTGCAAGGGAAGCGCAGAAACTTCTCGACCTAGATACCGAGAGCCTTTTTGAACTCAAAGATAAACTAAAAGAACTGTACGGAACAGAAGGTGGTAAGTACGACGAAATAATAGCCGGACTGATAGACGTGATAGACGATATCCTCAAGATGCGCAGGCAGGGGATAGTGCCAACGAGTGGTTAAAAACTACCGGTTCAGGAAAACCTTAAGGACTTCCCTCATTCATATTGTTTCGGTGATTTCCGTGGAGTACTCGGAGGTTGAAGTCAAGCTTAAGGAGATTGAAGAACTTCTAGACAAACTTGGGAAGGAGCACCCAAAGGAGATTGCCGCTTTCTCGAGGTTCCTCCGCGAGACCCTCGACAACAAGGCACTAACAACGCGCGAGAAGGAACTAATTGCCCTGGCCCTCGGCATAGCCCAGGGCTGTGAGTGGTGCATTTACCTACACACCAAGAAGGCACTTGAAGCTGGAGCAAAGCCAGAGGAGCTCATAGAGGCAGGCCTTGTCGCGGTTCTCATGGCAGGCGGTCCTGCATTAATGCACTTAATCCCCCTTGTGAAAGCAATAGAGAAGTTCAAGAAGGAGTAATTACTCCTCTGTCAGCTTGAGTATGGCCTCCGCTATGTCCCCTTTCGTTTCTTTCAAGGCTTTGAGAGCGGTTTCCCTATCAACACCGGCCTGCTCCATGACGAGCTGAACGTCTTCCTCCGGAATCTCAAGAACCTCCCTGACCTCCTCGCTTCCCGGAACAATCTGATAGGTCTTCTCACCCTGAACCACCATGACCGTGACGACGGGGTCTTTGAGAACTATCTCCTTGCCCTCAAGCCTCAAAACTACCTCCTTAACACCCTCAAGCTCCTCCATTTTTATGCCAAGCTGTCTCATGAGCTTCTTCATCTGCCTCGGGTTCATTCCCATCATCCCTACCACCTGCTCTGGTTTGTTACCACTCTTAAAAAGGTTGGCGGAAACTTTACAACGAATGCCACTAAAATTTAATGGGGGATAAAAATGCCAATGCCCGAACCCCAACCGGAGGGAGGAGTGATAACGTCAAAGAACCTCATTTTTGGGTTTATAGCGATTGTTATCGCGATGGCCTTCGTTTACCTGTTCACTGTCTACTTTGAGCGCTATGTCGAAAGGAAGGAGAAGGAAATAGAGGAGGAGCTTAAAGAGCTCGAGGACGAGGGAGATGTCTTCTAGTCCCGAAAGGCCAGCTTGAGGAGAGGTGGGGTAACGAGGGTGCTGAGGAATATCATGAGGACTATCACGAGGTATGCATCGCTTCCAACTATGCCGGCCTTCATCGCTATCGCCAGCATGGCCAGTTCAACTCCCATCCTCGGAATCATTCCAACACCAACCCGAAGGGCTTCCCTAGCGTTCATGCCACCAATCAGTGCCCCGAGTCCACACCCTATTACCTTGCTCACTATTGCCACCAGTGCAAACAGCAGGGCAAAGAGGCCAGCACTCCTCAAATCCTTCACGGGAATGTTCATACCCACATCGACGAAGAACAGCGGAACGAAAACGGAGTGAGCTATTATTCTCGAGTGCTCGAAAATCGGCTTCCTAAACTCCGTCTCGCTGAGTGCAAGACCGAGGAGGTAGGCACCGAGTATCGAGGCGAGGTTCATGTGCTCGGCGAGGTATGCAAAGCCGAAGAGGGCCGCCATAGAGAGTGTAACGGTAGAGTCGGCAAAGCCTATTCTGACAACCTTCCTGAGGGCATAGTCAAGAACCCTCGGCATAGCGAAGACCATGACAGCTATGAAAACCCCGACCTTAACGAGGATTTCAACGAGACTGAGAACGCTAACCCCACCGGAGACGAGCGATGATATGACGACCGTTAGAACGATTATGCCGAGTATGTCATCAACTATCGCAGCAGTTAGAATAGTCGTCCCCTCCCTGCTCTTCAGCCTGTCCATTTCCATGAGGACCCTGACGGTTAGGCTAACACTCGTTGGTGTGGTGAGTGCACCGTAAAGCAGGGCCTGGTCAAAACCTTTGAAGGGATAAGTCACCGCAAAGCCCATGGCAAAGGCAATGACGACGCCAACAAAGGCCACGGAGAAACCACTCTTCCCCGCCTGCCTCAGCTCCTCCACACTGCTCTCAAGGCCCGCTAGGAAAAGGAGCATGAGAACGCCTATCATGGAGATGTCCTTCACTTCCTCCGTGGGCGGGAAGGCCAGCCCGAGCAGTATTCCCCCAACTATCTGGCCGAGAACAACCGGCTGTCCGATTCTCGAAAAGAGCCAGCCAAAGGTTTCCGCCGTGAGCAACATGAGTGCGAGGTAAAGTATCAGTTCAATCAACTTTCCTCACCGTGCGAAAACCCTAAGGAGCCTTATAACGCTCTGGGCGGAGAACGTTCCAACGACCTTTTTCCTCTCAACGACGGGGAACTGTCTTACACCGGTCTCAAGCATCATTCCCAGGGCATAGCCGAGCGTGTCATTGGGAGAAAGCGTTATTGGCCTCGGGTTCATTATCTCCCTGACCGGTCGGTCCCAGTCAAAATGAGCCTCTTTAAGGGCTTCAAGCCCAACGAGAACGTAATCTGAAGGAGGCAAGAGGAGGTTTATGATTTCGTCAACGGAGATAAAGCCCAGCAACTTTCCGGATTCGTCCGTTACAACAGCACAGGTTCTGTGTTCAAGGCCCTTTATCAGGTCCTCAATCCTGTCCTCGGGTCTTAGACGTAAGAACTTCTCCTCCATAGCCAGCCTTATGGGCATCTTGGACAGCTTTGCGATGTTGAGTTTTGGCCTTTCCTCATTCTCGCTGGTCACTGGGGACACCTCCAATCAAATTAAATCGAAGCCAGAGGTTTAAAATCTTTGAGGAAAGACAATGCATACTGAGAAAATTTTGCCAAAAACTATTTATTTTCCAAAATCTAAGTATTTACCATGCCCGTGGAAATTGCAAGGCTCGATGACAATGGAAGACTCTACCTTCCCGCCAGCATTAGAAAGAAGCTCCGCTCCAAGGAGTTCTACATCGAGGAGAGAAATGGAGAGATAATCCTCGTTCCAATAAGAAAGAAGATAGAAAAGTACTGGGGCATCTTTAAAGGGGAGGACTTAACCGCCGAGGAGATTGACAAGATAGTTGAAGAAGAAACTGAAAAGCTCTTGAGGGATGAGCTTTGAGGGTTTACGTTGACGTCAATGTTGTCTACTACATCCTAACTGCAAATGAAGAGTTCGGGATTAGAGCTAAGGAGCTTATTGAGGAGTACTACGGCAGGATGATTACCTCTGCACTCACCGTTTGGCAACTCCACATTCTCCTTCGAAGAAAAGGGAAGGGCAATAAAAAACCAGAGCTGACGGGCATACTCCCCGAGCTTGGAATAAAAATCGTCCCCCTAACTCCCGAGATTCTGTCAGAAGCCGAGAAGTGCAAGCGACTTGACTTCGATGACGCCATTCATTATGCAACGATGAAAGCTCACAGAATAGACACAATCCTATCAAACGACCGCGACTTTGACAAAATTAGTGAAATAAAAAGAACATTTTAGCCCACTTCTCAATCCGGAAAGTGCGATGTCTCCTCGTTGGCCTTCATAATCCTCTGCCTGTACTCCTCGTACTTCTTTCTGGCCTCCTCTGCCTTCTCCTTCTCGCCGAGGTACTCGTATGCCTCTGCCACGTGCTTCCACCACATCGGGTCCTTCTCGGCTTCCTTCAGGCAGTACTCGAGGAACTTCCTGTAGGCTTCCCTCGCGAGTTCTTCCATGCCAAGTTTCCTCGCTATGTTTCCAACGTCCTCCCAGAAGACGCCTTCCTCCTCGGCCTCCTTTTTGTAATACTCAAGAGCCTTTTCCCACGCTTCTCTAGCTTTTTCCTCGTTTCCGAGTTCCTCGTAGAGCTTGGCAACGTCCTCCCAGAACCAGGGCTCTTCCTCGGCGTACTTCTCGAGGGCTTTCGCCGCTTTCTCCATGTTTCCAGCTTTCTTCCAGTACTCGTGGGCCTCCTTTAGGTAGTAGGTGTCCTTCTCCTTCTCGTAAAGTTTCTCGTAGAGCTCAGCGGCCTTCTCGTATTTGCCGGCCTTCTCGTAGGCCCACGCCGCGCTCTCAAGCCATCCGAGCTTCAGGTACATCTCTGCAGCTTTAACGTAGTTCCCGGCCTTTTCGTATTTCCTCGCGGCCTGCCTGTACCTGCCCATCTTCTCAAGCTTCTCAGCCGAGCGGAAGCGGTCCGCTATGCTCAAATCGGGCTCACTTATGTACCAGATTCCAAAGGCGAAGAGGAAGATGAAGAAGGCTATTATTCCCCCAACCACCTTGAGGTTCTGCCAGGTTAAAACAAGGTACGAACCATAGCCCGCAATAGCGGTCAGAACGGCGAGGATTACTCCATACTTCCAGCTCTCAGCGTAGAGTGTCAGAGCCGTGAAAAAGAGGAGCAGGAGGGTAAACCCAACGAATCCGATTGCCAGAATCACTTGGAGGAGCTTTATCCAGCCCCACCTGTAGACTATGAACCCGGCGATAGCCAAGATTGTGATAAGGAAACCGATTAGATACGCCTTCAGCTTGTCCATTCTTTCACCCCCTCAAGTTCGAGCAGGAACCTCTTCTCTTCGATTCCAGAGCTGTAGTAGCCGATACCGTCGCTGGCCACGACCCTGTGACAGGGAACGACTATGGGATACGGGTTCCTTTTCATCGCCCCGCCGATTGCCCTTGGCGACGTCTCCAGAGCCCTGGCAAGGTTACCATAGGTTATAACGGCCCCTCTTTTAACGTTTTTCGTGAGCCATTCGTAAACTCTCCTCTCGAAGGGCGTTACCCCCTCAAAGGAAATCTCCTTCAGAGCCTCTTCGTTGTCTATGTCGCCGACCATAACTCGGTAAACCAGCTCCGTGTAGTTGCTCGGCTGGACGTCGAGGGAAAGGCTTACCCCCCTCTTCCGGAGGAACTCCGCTAGATTACTGACTCTCTCCAGCAGTTCCCCCCTCGTGAAGGCGAAGCTTATCCCCTGAATTCTCCCGTGAAAGATTACACCAACCCAGACGTTACGGCCGTTGACCCTAAACTTCTCAATGGCGAGCATTCAACATTCCTCCAGCCTTTTAACGGCCCTTCTAAGGGGCCCGATTAGGGTGTGAACTTCCCTTCCATAGAGGAAAGCCCTGCCCACAGCCTTCCTAAAGACCTTGATAAAGACCTCCCTCCTCTCCCTGTCTTTAGGATAGTTGAGGACATCCAACAACCTCGCCCAGATTTTAACCAGCTCCTCCTTTTCGCGGGCTGTGGCGGGTTCAAGGGAAAGCTCTCTCGTAGGTGTTTCCTTAGACACCTCGTAGAGGATTATTGCAACGGCCTGGGCCAGGTTCATGACTGGATAATCTTCGCTCGTTGGTATAGTAACGACCAAATCCATTGACTCCAGTTCCTCGTTCTTCAGGCCGATGCTCTCCCTCCCAAAGAAGAGCCCTACATTACCGGGATAGCTATTAAGGATTTCTCTAAGCTCCCACGGATATATGGGAGCGCGGTAGGGTATGAAGCTCCTGCCCGGCTTTCCTGTCGTTCCAACGGTTAAATCGAAGAGCTCAAGCGCTTCCTCAAAGCTCTTAAGTATGAGAGCATTTTCAAGAACGTCCCTCGCATGAACCGCGTACAGGTAACTTTCCTCCGTTACATTCGGGTTTATCAGGACTAGCCTCGAAAGGCCGAAGTTCTTCATCGTCCTTGCCACCATGCCCACGTTGGCCGGCCCTTCCGGTTCAACGAGAACGACCGAGAGCATCGGTATGCATTTAAGGTGGACTCTTTAAACGCTTGCGGTGGGAGCATGTACGGACTCGCTTACGTTCCCCTGATAATCCCGGCGATAAAAAAGAGGGCAAGGCCCTTTTCGGCCGGAGCCCTGCTCGCGTTTTCAGCGACGTATCCACTGGAAGAAAGGGTCAGATACGGCTTGGCTCTGGCTTCCCTTCTCATACTGGCACTCGGCTGGCCCTACGAGAAACAGCCCGTCAAGTTCTGGGAACGCTTTCTCAACGCGATACTCGGTGGGACCGGGCTTGCGATTGCCCTCGGCCTTTACAACCTCGGGAGATGGGAGGCAATCCTCGGGGTCGCCGTTCCATTCCTCCTAGTGAGGAACAGGGTTCTATCTTCCTTCGGCCTTTTGCCGGTATCGGCACTCTACCTCATCGGAGCTTACCGGGTTCCTGAGAACATCAAGCTGGCGCTCTTCGTTGGGGTTTACATTTACTCGCTCAACCACCTTAGAAAGCTCCTGAGGTGAGATGATGAGGATTTACGTGCTCGGAGCCGGAAGCATAGGTTCCCTTCTCGGCGGTCTTTTGGCCAGAGCTGGAAACGACGTCCTCCTTATCGGCCGGGAGGAGCAGGTAAGGGCCATAAACGAGAGAGGACTCAGGGTCACGGGCGTTGAGGAATTCACGGTCAATGTCAAAGCCTCGCTGTACGCTCCAAACGAGCCACCGGACTTGCTGATTCTCTCGACCAAATCATACTCAACGAAAAGCGCCCTTGAGTGCGCGAGAAACTGCATTGGCGATGGAACGTGGATTCTGAGCGTTCAAAACGGTCTCGGCAACGAGGAGCTGGCGATGAGGTATACCGAGAGGGTAATAGGCGGAATAACAACCAACGGGGCCATGCTTGAGGAGTGGGGTGTGGTCAGGTGGACGGGAAGGGGAATAACTGTCATTGGGAAGTACCCGACGGGGAGGGACGATTTCGTTGAAGAGGTAGCCGGGGTATTCAAGGGCGCAGGGATAGAGACCAAAGTCACGGAAAACGCAATCGGCTGGAAGTGGGCGAAGGTCATCGTTAACTCGGTCATAAACGGTCTTGGAACCGTTCTGGAAGTCAAGAACGGAACCTTGAGGGAAATCCCGGAACTTGAGGGAATCTCAGTGGAGATAGCAAGGGAAGGCTGTATTGTTGCCCAGCAACTTGGGATAGAGTTCGAGGTTCACCCCCTTGAACTGCTCTGGGACACGATAGATAGAACCAGGAACAACTACAACTCGACCTTGCAGGACATATGGCGTGGCAGGAAAACCGAGGTGGACTACATACACGGCAAAATCGTTGAGTACGCAAACGCCGTTGGCCTTGAAGCTCCGAGGAACGAACTCCTCTGGGCACTCATCAGGGCAAAGGAAAACCTAAATAGGGGTTCAGCCAATCCATAGGCGGGGTGTGGAAATGGCCATCTTCGGGGGTAAGGAAAGCAACGTGTTTGAAGCAATAGACAGGCACCTGGAAGTTGTTCACAAAACCGTTAAGACATTTGAAAAGCTAATCGAAGAGTACCTTAACGGGAACCTTGGCGAAGCGAAAAAACTCGAGGAGGAAGTAACAAAGCTCGAAAGTGAAGCAGACAAGCTGAGAAGAACTATAGAACTCATGCTCTATGAGGGAGCGTTTTTGCCGGCAAGCAGAGGTGATTACGTCAGGCTGAGCGAGCTAATAGATCAGGTTGCTGATGCCGCCGAGAGTGCTGCACACACTCTTATTCTGGCCAAGCCGATGGTTCCTAGAGAATTGAAAGAAGAAATAATGGCCCTTGTTGAGGAGGCTGTAAAAACCTACGAGAAGCTTATGGAGGCGGTAAAAGCTCTCAACGAAGATGTAGATAAGGCCTTGGAACTTGCCAAGGAGACCGAGGACATGGAGGAAAATGCCGACAGAGTAGAGTACCGGCTCAAGGCGATGGTCTTCGATAGCGAGAGCATAACAACCTATGCAAAACTGATATGGAATCAGGCCATTACAAAGATCGGTGATATTGCCGACCGCGCAGAAGACGCTTCCGACCAAGTCATGCTGATGGCGATCAAGAGGAGGGGATAAATATGAAGGTTCTCGTCGCTGCTCCACTCCATCAAAAGGCCATTGAAGTTTTGAAGCAAGCTGGTTTTGATATCATCTACGAGGAATATCCAGATGAAGATAGGCTTGTTGAACTTGTTAAGGACGTTGATGCAATAATTGTGAGGAGCAAACCGAAGGTAACGAGAAGGGTAATAGAGAACGCCCCCAAGCTCAAGGTCATCGGAAGGGCCGGCGTCGGCCTCGACAACATAGACCTCGAAGCGGCTAAAGAAAGGGGAATTAAGGTCGTCAACAGCCCAGGTGCCTCAAGCAGAAGCGTTGCCGAGCTAGTCTTCGGCCTGCTCTTTGCGGTTGCCAGAAAGATAGCCTTCGCTGACAGGAAGATGAGGGAAGGCGTCTGGGCCAAGAAGCAGTGCCTCGGCATAGAGCTTGAGGGTAAGACAATTGGAATAATAGGCTTCGGCAGAATAGGTTATCAAGTTGCGAGAATAGCCAAGGCCTTTGGAATGAACGTCCTTCTCTATGACCCTAAGCCCAATGAGGAGAGGGCAAAGGAGGTAAACGGAAGGTTCGTATCGCTTGAGGAGCTCCTGAAGGAGAGCGACGTCGTTACCCTCCACGTCCCGCTTATAGAAGCTACCTACCACCTCATAAACGAGGAGAGGCTCAGGCTTATGAAGCCAACGGCCATACTTATCAACGCAGCAAGAGGTGCGGTCGTTGACACCGATGCCCTAGTCAGAGCCCTGAATGAGGGCTGGATTTACGGAGCTGGATTGGACGTCTACGAGGAGGAGCCACTTCCGAAGGACCACCCGCTCACAAAGCTCGACAACGTTGTCCTCACTCCCCACATAGGTGCCTCAACGGAAGAGGCACAAATGCGCGCTGGAGTTCAAGTGGCGGAGCAGATTGTAAAGATTTTAAGGGGGTGAACCTCTTCTTCCCCCTTTTTAAAAAACAAACAAAGCGGTCAGGGGCCGATTAGCTCATCACGACTCAGCCACCTACCCTCACATCATCCCAGGCCAAGATACGTGCGAATCCAAAGGGGAATAAGACCTATTTTGGGGAACACGAGTTCGGCTTTAGCCTCCACAGCATAGGCAGGAACACAGCCAGATATGTAGCCATCTGGAAGGCGGACCTCGAGCAGGCCTTCGGGGGTTGGATACGGCGGGTCGGGAACCGGGTTGTTGTCCCCCCAAGTTACGAAGCACGTCTCGGGCTTTCCGTCTATTTTAACGGTGTAGATGTAGCGAACGCGATGGATTATTGGATACTCGTAGCCAGGACGCTTGTAAACCACGACGTCACCAACTTTAACCTGATTCGGGCTTGTAACCCCCTTGAGGAGCACCACGTCCCCGCGGTAAAAGACCGGCTCCATAGAACCGCTGACGACTATAACCAGTGGCGAATCCGTGTGAAGGGCCACCCTGAGGCCGGCCTGGATTCCGAATACCACCACTATGGCCACCAAAAACCAAGCTACCTCCTTCTTCCACTCCTCCATGCCAAGGCCTCCATATACGTTGCGATTCTAACAGCTATCGCACCTATAGCCGTGCACGTTTCAAGACTAACCCTCTTCCCCGTGACGTCCATATGATAGCGCGCCAACTTAAAGGTTTCCTTCGGGAGGCCGTGCCTCCCAAGCCCGATGAGGAGGAGAAAACGCTCGCCCTTGAGGGCCCTCTCGGCCAGTTCAAGGGGTGTTATTTCCTTTTCAGGAGAAGGCTTCCTTGTCGTTGCAACGGAGACTCCAAACTGCGGGGGGAACCCTTTTCTCGGAAAATCGAGCAGATGGAAGCGGTTCGTTCTGGCGAGCTCGAGGAGGTACTTTCCGCCCTCACCTATCGTCGTTGACTCACTCACCTCCTCGGCAATCTCGATTGGCTTTCCCTCAAGCGGAAACCCCACGAGGGCGAGGTGAAAACCGTAGGCGTACGCTATGGGCGCGGAGCGGGCTATGGCCCTGATGTGAGCCTCGTGGAGTTTTCTAACGTCGTAGGTGTTGTAAAGGGCCAAGGTTAGCATCGGCATGATTGGAAAAAACCTGAGAAGGTTTATAAGGGTTTGGAAACTAACTAAAGGTTGCCATGACGGATTTAGATAGTATTAGAGCCCTAGCCGAAAGGGGTCAGTTCGAAGAAGCTCTCGAGAGGGTGTGGGGGCTAGATGATGAGCTTGAACAAATTGAAGCTCTTGTGAGTGTTGCCCTCACAATAAGACGTAAAGGTGGGCCAGAGGATTGGATTCCGGGCATCTTAGAAGATGCAGAATACATAGCCGACCGCTCAAAAGATCCATATCTAAAGGCCGTGGGATACTCCATAGTCGCATTTGCATTTCACACCCTTGGGTACTACCAAGAAGCTTCTGATGTCTTTACAACTGCCATAGAAGAAGCGGGAAAAATTAAAGACCCCCTTCTTAAGGGTGAAGCCCTTGCAACCATAGCCTACTATGTTGCCACAACTGGAGACGCTAAAACAGCAATGGGGCTCTTTGATGTTGCCTTCGAGGTTATAGCAAGGGCAGAGGTCTCATATAGGAACAAGGTTGACGGTCTTCTGAGGATAGCAGAACTCATAGAGAGCGCAGGTGATGAGTTGTTATCAAAAAAGGCTATTGGCTTCTACAGAACGGCCTTCGACATTTTCGACAAGCTTCACGTAAACCAGAGGGCTGGAGTTACCGAGAAAAAACTCCAGTTGGCGGAGATAATGAGCGAAACAGGGTTACCCGAGATAAGGCATGCACTACTTGAGGGACGCTACCGCTATGCCTTGGCCCTGATAAGGAAGAAGTTCAAAGGAGTATCTAGACTGATCGGAGAACTTGAAGTGGCCCTCTGGATGAAGAGAGTGAACGAACCGACGTACGTCGATGTCGTAAGGGATGCCCTGAGGGAAGCTGAGAACGTTGAGCTTTCACCGGCAAGCGCCCAGAGGGTTGCCATGCTCCTGACCCAGCTTGGAAGTCTCAAAGATGCACTTACGTTTGCTATGAAAATAAATGACCTAGGAAGGAAGAGCAGTGCGCTCAGGGGGATAGCAATGGCATTGGCCGAAAGGGAGGAATACGAGGAGGCAAGAAAAGTCGCGGAATCAATACCCCTGCCGGAGGTCAGGGCGGAAACCTTAAGGGACATCGAGACCATGTCCCTTGGGTGAGCCCATGATTTTCGATGCGCACTCGGACTTGCCGACCTTCATCTACGACGAGAGAAAAGCCGGAAAAACGCGCGTCCTCGAGGACAACTACGGGAAATTCTTCAACGGCTGGGTTAGTTCGAGGGTTATGGCAATATGGACGAGGCCCGATAAGAGAAAGGAGGCAACCGTTTACGGGCTGGAGGTCCTCAACGCTTTTCTAAGGGATTTGGAGGAAAGTGAGCGCTTCGAGCTCGTGAGGAACGTTGAGGAGATGAAAAAGGTAATTGAAAATGGCAGGGTTGCCCTATGGCTCGGCCTTGAGGGAGGAGAGCCCATAGGCGAGAGCCTCGACCTTCTGGAGGTCTTTTACAGGCTCGGCCTGAGGGTTCTAACCCTGACGTGGAGCCTGAGAAATGCCATAGGCGACGGCGTCTTCGAGAGAACCAACGGCGGGCTTACGAACTTCGGCGTCGAAGTCGTTGGAAAGGCTGAAGAACTCGGGATAGTCGTGGACTTAAGCCACATCAACGAAGCCGGCTTCTGGGACGCACTCGATGTTACATCCTTCCCAGTCATAGCATCGCACTCCAACGCGAGGAAGCTCTGCGACAACAGGAGGAACCTGACGGACGAGCAGTTGAAGGCAATAGCCGAGAGGGACGGCGTCGTTGGGGCCGTTGCGATACCGGGCTTCGTGGACAAAGAGAAGCCAACGCTCGAGAAGTACGTGGAGCACATCACTTACATGGCCGACCTTATTGGCTACCGCCACGTTGGTCTCGGCTTCGACTTCGTCTACTACCTCAAGGGCTGGAGCGGAAGGAGCGTTGAAGGCTTTGAGAACGAGTCAAGGATTCCCACGCTGGTTGAAAAGCTTAGGGAAAACTTCAGCGAGAAAGAGGTTAAGGCAATAGCCTTCAAGAACTTCGAGAGGGTTTTTGAAAGAATAACCTAAGGCCTCCTGAGGAAGGAAGGCAACCTCAAATGGCTCCTGCTGTTTGAAAATTTCACGAAGCCTAGGAATCTGGTTTCACCGGTCAGTTTAACGGAGAGCATTCCAAGAAGCCTCGAACGCTCGAATGTTGAGCGGAATGACTCCGTGCTCAGTTCGGCCTCAAGGACTGGAGGCCTGTATATACCAAGCATTATGTCCAGTTCCCTGTCAGAGGCCCCTTCGGCCCGACCCTTTTTGAATGCTTTAAATGCCTGGGGGAAAACGTTTCCCCTTTCTGCATCCCTGAAAACGTGCTCTTTAAGTTCCCTCGACCAGCCACTCCATGCCAAATGCCCGGCATATCCAAAGAAGTATCCGAGGAGATAGGCCTTTCTAACGGGATTCTTCTCCGATAGTATTTCGGCCAGCGTTACAGGTTTCCTTCGGAAGCGTCTCCTCATATAAGTGGCCCCCTAACGGAAAGTCCTCTCGAGCCAAACTCGATGCGATACATCCTCGTCTCGTGATTTGTTCTGCGCATCTTGAGAACCTGGATAGCCCTAACCATTTTAACGCCGTCGAGATAGTAGTGAAGCATTATGACGCCATCAACGAGGTAGTGCTCCTCGGTGTAGCGGTCGAGTTCCGTAAGTTCTGCAACGAGAATGCTCGTTATGCCAAGGCTCTCAATCGTCCTCAAAAACGTTGCCAGTTCCGCCCTCTTCTCGGCAGGGTCGGTCGTCGGAAAGTCTATGGCAGTCAGCGGGTCTATAGCGAGGCGCGAAATCTTGGCTTCCCTTGCCAAATCTTTTATCCTGAACATGACGCTACTCCACTGAGGTGGCTTGGCGGTCGAGCCCCAAAGTTCTTTTCCAAGGTCATAGAGAATGAGGTTTCCCTGTGCAACATAGTCTTTAACTTCAGGCTCGAAACGCTCGAAGTCCTTGATGACCTCTTCAGGATTGTGCACGAGAGAGATGTAGGCAACCTTTTCCCCGTTCTTTGCACCCTCCACAAGGAACTGCATAGCGAAAGTTGTCTTCCCGCTTCCAGGAGGTCCAGTGACAAGGTAAGCTTTTCCTGCGATAAAACCGCCCTCAATAAGTTCATCAAAGCCAGGAACACCAGTGCGAACTCGCTCATCGAACTTCATATTACCTCTCCTCCCACTTATTAATAAGTGAGGTAAACCTATATAAAAAGATGTCCCATCTCGGAGGAGGGAATGGTTATGGAAGCATATTTCATAACTGCCAAGGATGCAAGAAAACTTTTACTATCAAAGGGTCCTGTAAAGCTCAACCTCGACCTCAGGAAGACCAACAGAACGTGGACAATAGAGAGGGAGGGAGACGAGTTCGTATTCCCCGACGGCACGAGGGTCTTGAAGGAGGTAATCGAAAAAATAGCGAGGGACGATAAGAGCGTGTACTTCATCAAAAACGGGGGAGTTTACAAGGCGGCGATAGCAGGTGAAGGCTTCTACAAGCTCGTCCCGACGATTCCACCTACGATAGAGATAAACGGCATAAGGATGCATCGCACGAAAGAAGTAAACCCCCTTCAGGACACGAGGAACAAGGTGAACGCGGTGAAGCCGAAGGAGGGCGAAACGGTTCTGGACACCTGCATGGGACTAGGCTACACTGCTATAGAGGCCTCAAAGAGGGGGGCCTATGTTATAACGATTGAAAAGGACCCCAACGTGATTGAACTCGCGAGAATAAACCCGTGGAGCAGGGAGCTCTTCACAGGCGGGAGAATACAGGTCATTCAGGGAGATTCCTTCGAGGTTGTAAAGAGGTTCAACGACGAGAGCTTTGACGTGGTAATCCACGACCCACCGCGCTTCTCTTTAGCAGGTCAGCTCTACTCGGAGGAGTTTTACCGCGAGCTCTACAGGATTCTCAAACCGGGCGGAAGGCTCTTCCACTACGTCGGCAACCCCGGGAAGAGATACAGGAGGAAAGACCTGCAAAAAGGCGTTATGGAACGCCTCAGGAAAGCCGGTTTCGTTGGAGTTAAGCGCGTTGAGGAGGCCCTCGGCGTTGTGGCGAGGAAACCTTCCATCACACGAGGACAAAGCCCCTGAAGGCAACCCGGGTTCCGGGCGTTAGTTCCTCCGAAAACATCACATCGGAGCGAACTTCCCGTCTGATTGCGTAGACACTCGACGACTCAAGCTCAACCGAGCCAACTCTGAGGGCCAAGACTTTAAGGGACTCATCCGGGAGGGTGGCCAGAAAACCGGAGTACCTTTCGCCGGTTTCGACGTCCTCAAAAGTGCCGAGATATGTTTTTGGTTCCCCATAGGCCAGACCAATGACGTCAAGCCCTCCGAAGACTTCCTCAGCAACGGTTCTAAGAGATGCGAGCTCTTCCAACCTGTTCCAGGGTTTCCCAACCGTGAACTCAAAAACACCCGGGCTTATCCTGGAGTCAACCTCCACGCTCCTCTCAAAGACCAAGTCGTTTCCTACGCTAAAAACCCTAAACCTCGCGACCATGGACGATAAAACATCTCAGCTTTTATAAATTTTTCGATAAACATCGGTAAATTTAAAAGAATTTTCGAAAAAAAGCTGTGAAAATGGAAATCATTTTAGAACCTTTTCAACGTCGAAGCCCTCTTCATGCTTCTTCAGTTTCCTCTCAAAGAACTCAACGAAGAGCTTGTAGCGCTTTGAGCGGTGCTTCGGACTTCCTCTTATGCTGTGCCCGTGTGCACCGCGCTTGAAGACGGCTATGTAGGCCTCCTTGCCCATGTCCCTGAGCACGTTGTAGAACATCAGGCTCTGGTCGAAGGGACAGCGATAATCTTCCAGCGAGTGAATCAGCAGGATTGGGGCCTTAACGTTCTTCGCGTAGAAGAGCGGGCTCAGCTTCCTGTAGTTATCGTTTTCGAGCGGGTTGGGGCCTATCACTTCCACGTCGTACCAGAGGCCTATGTCCGAGAAGGCATAACTGGTCAGCCAGTAGCTTATGCCGTTTTCACTGATGCCTGCCTTGAACAGGTCGCTCTGCGTTAGGGCCCAGTTCGTCATGAATCCACCGTAGCTTATGCCGGTTATTCCAACGCGCTCCTTATCCGCTTGTGGCTCGAGCTTGAAGAACTCCTCGACGCCGTTGAGAATGTCCTGGAAGTCCTCAAGACCTGTTCTCTCAAGAACCCTAAGCGCGAAGTCCTCGTTATAGCCATCGCTACCGCGCGGGTTGACAAAAACCACGTAATAGCCTTTGCTCGCCATCAGCTGCATCTCGTAGACGAAGCGGTGGCCGTACATTCCCTTCGGCCCGCCGTGGACGAAAACGATGACGGGAGCCTTCCCCCCTTCCTTGAGCTCGGGTTTAAGGTACCAGCCGTCTATCTCCAGGTCTTTGCTCTTAAACCTGAAGTGCCTCGGCTCAAAGGTCTTAAGCCTCCCGAATATCGGCCCGTTGTAGTCGGTTATCTGCTTCAGCTCGCCGTCGTAGAGGTAGAGCTCACCTATCCTCGTTGCAGTCATTATGAGGAGTAGGGCCTTTCCGTTGCTGGCATCCAGGCCGTAAATCCAGTGGTTTCCAACGACGACCCTCTCGGCCCTGCCGTCCCAGAGCCAGAGGTGAACGCTACCGGCATCGGGGGTCAGGAAGTAAACCTTCTCGTCGGTCAGCTTCGCGCCCCAAACGTCAAGCGGGCCCTCGTAGACCGGCTTGAGCTCGCCGTCGTAGATGTAAAGCCACTCGTGCTCGCTGATGAACCTCTTTTCCTTTTTACCCCTCAGGAGAATCGCCTTCCCGTCGGAATCGATGGCCTCAAAGGAAACCCTCTCGAAGAGCTTCTCCTCTTCCCCGTCCTTCCAGAGGTAGATGTCGTAGAACTTGAATAGGGCCGGCTTCGAGCCCTCGCGGTGCGGGACGTTGATGACAACACCATCGCCGTGCCAGAGACCGCTGGAAAAGCGGGGCTTCTCGAACTCCTCGATGATTTCCTCGCTCTCCGTGTCGAGAATCCAGAACGTTGTCTTCTCCCCGTCAAGGAATCCCATGCCGTCGAACCAGAAGGGAACCTCACTGTCGAAAACGAAGTCGTCATCATCATGCCTCTTGAAGCCAACTATGAGGAGCCTCCTCGAGTCGGCGTTCCACTGGATTGAGCGGACGTTCTTGGCCGAGAGAACCTTCTTGGAGCTCATAGTTTCGAGCTCGGCAACCCAGACCTCGGTTTCCTTCTTCTCCTCGTTCTGCCTTGTGAAGGCGAGCTTCTTTCCATCCGGAGAAATCCTGGGCATCGAGGCGTTCTCGACGAAGCGCCTTGAGCCCCTCTCGATGTCCTCAACGACGACAGTGCTCTCGTATTTGTTTTCCTTCATGTTCACCTTCGTCAGTGTGTAGGCTATCTTATCCCCCTCAATCCTCGGGTCGTTCAGGTAGGCAAAGCGAGAAAAGGTCTTCTCGTCCCATTCGATATTTTTCATAACGTTATCACCAAACTATGAGGAACACTCCAGTATATAAGGTTAACTTGAGTGAGCAGAAGAGAGCACTAAGAACCTTTAAAAGGAAACGCGCGATAAGTCGAACAGGTGTTGAAAAATGAGAGAAACTACGGCCATCGCAATAATCTTGGCAATTGGTATCGCTGTATCCTTGATTTTGAGGGATTACATTGGAATAACCATAGCCGCATTGGGAATACCCGCTTACTTAGCCTACACAGCGAGGGAACAGAACATTCTCGCCAAATCAAGGCTCTACGACAGAGACCTGTTTCTCATGATTGGAATCTCGGTGGTGGTAATACTGGTCTTCAACTACTTCCTCGATCCGAGGGTTGGGCTTATAGCACTTGCAATAGTCGTTCCGCTTCTAGCTCTCTATGCAGACAGGTTAAAGGCTGGAAAGAAGGCCCAGAAGGCGTGAAAGGTTTCCACTCCTTTTATACTCCCTGAGGGCTTCCTTCACTTCCTCCCTGAAGTTTTCATCGAGACCGAACTTCCTATAGAGCCTCTCGGATATGGCGTTTCTGCCGACGAAGAGCATGGAAAACGCCGACGTCAGGTTGTTGGGCTTCCTCCAGCCGGCCTTTTCAAAATCAATGATGTAAACTCCGTCGCCAACTATTATGTGCTTTCCACCCTGCATCTGACCGTGGTCGAGGCCAAGCCTGTCGAGTAAAGCCGTCTTTTCGGCTATCTGAAAGAGGTGGCCCTTCTCCATATCCCCATATAGCACAGGTTCGCCCTCAGCGAATTCCCTGACGATGTAGGGAAGTCCCTCAAAGGTTCCCGTGAAGAGTAGCGGAGGCGTAATGCCGAAGGGCTCTATTGCCTTCAGTATTTTAGCTTCCCTCTCCAGGTTGTTCCTCGGAGAATCCGGCCTCTGGAGCTTCACTATGGCCCTTTTTCCCCCAAGTTCGCCGAGGAAGACAAGGCTCGTAGTCCCCTTGGAGTATGGCCTTACTCTCTCGAATCCGAGTTCTTCAAGGTGGTTCAAAAAGCGTTCTAGTCTTTTCCTTCCAAGAACGTCTTCGAACATCATCTCGATAATCTTTAAATAGTGCCTCGGTTAAATACTTTTGGTGATAGCCCATGGTGACGGCTTTTATTTTGATGGTTACGGCCGCTGGAAAGGAAAGGGAAGTTATGGAGAAGCTTCTTGCCATGCCTGAGGTTAAAGAGGCCTACGTTGTTTACGGAGAGTACGACCTCGTTGTAAAGGTTGAGACCGACACTCTCAAAGACCTTGACCAGTTCATAACTGAAAAGATAAGGCGCATGCCCGAGATCCAGATGACCTCTACGATGATAGCTATCTGACCCTTTCTATTCTTCCTACTAAAAGAAAGAAAAATCACTTGTTCATCATGAGCCTTATTCTCTCGGCGGAATCCTTGGCCTTGTCGGAGATGTTACTTAGCGTTCTTGCCACGTTTAGGATGTAGAAGCCCGTGCTCCAGTCAAACCTATCGGCGTTCTCGAAGACGAGTCTCATAAGCTCCGTGTCCAGCTCGTCTATCGCTTTCTCAACGTCTTCAATTGCCTTTATTAGCTCGTACTCCCTCTCGATTTCCTTCTCGGCAAACCCGCTCTCTATGACCCTGTCCATCTGGACTATGGCCTCGTGAACGAGCTTCGCCGCCTTTATGCTCTCGGTTCCCATCTTCAGGATAACGTCCTTAACTTCCTTGGGAATGCCATCGGGCCTTCCAACGAGGAGCCATTTGGCCGTGTCCTCAGCCGAGTCGGCCACCTTGTCCTGCATGTGAAGGTATATGAGGACGTCCTCGCGCGATACTGCCATCATAAGCCTTGAGCTTAGGGAATCACGTATCTCCTCTTTTATCCTGTCGGCTATGTCCTCAAGTCTGTCAACTTCCACAGCCAAATCCCTCATTTCATCGTAGTTCCCATGATACCAAGCGTTTAGAGCTTTCTCAAGTGTCTTAACCGTCTCCAGAACAACTTCTGCATGTTTTATCAGGGGCTTGAAGGGACTCTTTGCAAAGAGCTTCATCCAGACCTGCATGATATCACCCCACGAGCAGGAGGATCTTGAATATAACGGCACTTATCAAACCCGCAACAGGAACCGTGACGAACCACGAAATGATTATATCCCTCAAGATTGAAGTGTTTATCGCCTTAACTCCCCTTGCAAGGCCAACTCCAACTACGGCCCCGACGACGGTATGCGTTGTGGAAATCGGCATTCCCAGCCAGCTGGCAACGAGTATAACCGTGGCGGCAGAGAAGTCTATGGAAAAACCCCTCGTGTTAGTGAGCTCAGTGATCTTCTTCCCCACAGTCTCCATGACCTTGTAACCGTACATGAAAATTCCAATAGCTATGCCAAGGCCACCGAGGGCCAGTATCCACCTCGGAACGGGAACTTTCATGCCACTCAACCCAACTGTCAGAACAGCATAGGCGGCCGCTATGGGCCCAACGGCGTTGGCAACATCGTTGGAACCGTGGGCAAGGGCAACGTAGCCGGAGGTAACGACCTGAACCTTCCGGAATATGCTCTCAACCCCAATGTAAGGGTCACTTGGCTTGAATTTAACCCTTATGAGCGCGTATGTAAGGAGGAACACGACGAATCCTGTTGGGATACCGTAGAAGATGACGCCCTTAGCTAAATCAGAGCCGTGCAGAACCTTGATGTAAAACATCGTTCCGATAACTATAAAAGCCAGACCGGTCCAGAAGGGCGCCCAGTGTCTGGCGCTTCTTAGAGGGTCGTCCCTTGCAAGAATCGTCCCCCTTATCGCCTTGAACACGAAGAAAGCTACGATTGCTCCAAATATCGGAGACAGAATCCAGCTGAGAACCACCTGGCCAAGCTTCCCCCAGTCCACTATACCACTCCCCGCGTAAACGAGACCGTAACCCACTATCCCCCCGATTATGGAGTGAGTTGTAGAAACCGGCAGTCCGTTGTATGTCGCAAATATTAACCAAATGCTAGCCGCCAAAAGGGCGGAAAGAGAACCGTAGACTATAACCATTGGGTCATGAATCATGTTCACATTGAGTATCCCCTTCCTAATGGTATCGGCGACGCTTTTCCCGAAGAAATAGGCACCGAGGAAGTTCATTGTCCCCGCTATAATAGCTGCCTGTTTTGGTGTTATTGCCCTAGCCCCGACAGCCGTTCCCATGGAGTTCGCCACGTCGTTGGCACCGATGTTCCACGCCATAGCAAAACCGAGAATCACCGTTACCAGCAACAGCGGATCCATAAATTCTCACCGGACGTGGGTGAATGAGTCAAAAATAAATACTTTGTCGCAATAGAATATATCTTACTAACAATCTCTATATAGACACAAATAGAATAAAGAGAAAGGTTCAGGAAGATACTTTAACCACCTTTATGTTAATCTTGCCTCCGCTTTCCATCGTAAGGACAACGTAGTGATAGAAACCGCCTTCATTTGGTGGGGCATATAGGGGAGCCCCTCCACCGCCCGTTATGATGAAGTGAACCCCGTCGTAGGTTCCGTTCCAGTAGATGTGAATGTGGCTGAAGATTCCAAAGGCATTGTATTCCTTCATCAGCTTGAGGAGTTTTTGGGCACTGGACTCGCTCATGGCATGGTCGTCTCCTCCGGGCCTCGGGTCGTAGGGAGGAGCGTGCATAACTATGACTGGCCTCTCACCGCGCTTTTTGGCCAGTTCAAGCTGTTCCTTAATCCATGCAAACTGCTCATCGGTGAGGCTGTAGTCGTTGCTTATGTCGTTGGCAAAGATGTAGCGGTAGTTTCCAAGGCTGAAGGCGTAGTCGGTTGGTCCGAAGTAGTAGTGGAAGATACTAACCCCCTCACCCTGGTACTCGTGGTTTCCAACGGCTATGAAAATCGGCTTGTTCCAGTGCCAGACCTCCATGAGGTTGGCCCACTGGTAGATTGTGCCCGAGTAGACGAGGTCACCGCCGTCTATGACGAAGGCGCCCTTCTCCCCGTTTATATCCTTCATTATCTGGAGGAACACAGCCGGTGGTTTGTCACCGCTCGCAGGCCTGTGGTCACCGAAAGCGAGAACGGTGTAGTTGCTCACGTTCTTTGCCACTACCGAGAAGCTCGCCTTATCTGTGGTGAACTCAACGGTCGTGTTGTCGAGAACCTTGGCGTTCTCCGGGAGGACCATCAGCTCTGGATTTACGTTCTCCAGAACGTACGTTATCGGAACGTTCTTTGAGTTCTTGACATTAACGGTAACGTTGAAGCCGAGGGCCCTTATGTAGACAGTAGTGCCGTTGACGAGCCTTATGAAGCCCCCGCTGACTGTGATGTTCTCGCCTTTAACAACGCGCCAGTAGTAGTTGAAGGGCTCATCGTAGAGGAGCTGGTAGAGTTCGTAGTGCTCGTCCTCATCGGGAATACCGTTGAAGTTGACGTCGCCTATTTCCTTCAGAACGATTCCCTCAAAGGAACCCGAGCGGACGATGGAATTCGGGTCAACGCTGAGCTTTCCGTCCTTGAGTCCCCTGAGGAAGTAGAGGGAAGCTCCAACACCGGCCTTACTGGTTCCGCTTACGACCATGACTGGACCCCTGTCCGAGTCCATTATCGCTATTACCCCCAGCCACGGCCCCGGAAGGTGTGTTCCGTACTTGTAGGCTATGTAACCGAATGGTTCAAGCTCCTGAACCTGAACCGGTTTCCCAAAGAGCACCTTTGACTTAACCTCGTCCTCCGGCGAGAGGACAACTATACCGCTTCCCTTAAACTCGGAGAACGGCTTAACCTTTGCCTCCGGGAAGTAGTGCTTGACCAGACTTTCATAGCCCTCGCTGACGTAGAAGGTCTCGTTAAAGAGCTTCCACCAGCTTCCAATTACTTTCCCCGTAGGATACTTGGAGAAATTAATCCCGGTTGTTGTGGTGGACGTCTGTCCGTTTGATGTGCTCGATGTCTGGGTCGAGCCTATGCACCCACCGGCCAGGACAACGAGTACCAGAACGATTCCAAGCAGGCGCTTCATACAACCACCCCCTGAAACTCTATGTCTACCTTAAAAGTGTGAAGGTTTAAATACAAAACCCATTAAGAACCGACGGTGGTAGTATGTTCGTGGGATATTACAAAGATGTTCCGGAGAAGGACACCGGATTTGAGGGCGTAACCATCAGGTGGCTCGTTTCTCCAAAGCTTGGAGCCAAGAACTTCGCCATGCGCTATTTTGTCATGAAGAAAGGAGCCGAAATTCCGATTCACCAGCACGACTGGGAACACGAGATTTTCATCGTCAAGGGCGAGGGGATAATAACCAACGGAAAGGATGAACACCACGTTAAAGCCGGGAACTTCCTATACGTCCCGCCAAACGAGCCCCACGGATACAAAGCTCTGAGCGACACCTTCGAGTTCCTCTGCATAATTCCGGCCAAAAAGGAGGCAATTCCAGAGGAGGAGTGGGCCTAACGCCTGTAATACCTTTTCAACTTTTTCCTTTTGATGGCAAGAAGGGAAGGTTTTGACCACTTGGGTTTGGGCGGTTCCTCCTCGAGCAGAATGAGAGCTATCTCATAGGCTATAGTCCCTATTATGAACAGAAATATCAGAAGAACGATAAGAGGCGTGTAATACCATATCATGCCAACCTTTGGAATGACCAGAATCACTTTTCCTATAACCTGCTCAGGGTAGACGCGCCAAGGATCCGTATACTTCCTGTTGTCACCCTTTGTTATAAAATAAATTCTCCCACTGTTATCTGTCCTAATGGCAACTATTCTGTGGACTATTCTATATGTTGAGTTTCCAATGTGAATTTCATAGAGTATAACATCGCCAACATGGAGCTCCGAGGGGGAAACGGGTTTTGTTACAACCAAGTCGCCGGGGTTTATGTGGGGTTTCATTGAGTCCGTCAGGATAACAACGTACTGAAAACCGAAAACAAAGTGGAGAATGAGAATTAGAACAGTGAAAGTAATGAATACATAAGATAGAACAACGGAAAACTGAAGTTTAGTCATTAAGCACCACCTGATTTACAAAGACCTGATTAGAGAAGCTTAAAAATTAAACGTTAGAAATAAACAAAAGCTACATCACGGTCCCTGATAGATTACATAAACCTCAGCAACTTTAGTCAAGGGGATATTTGGGTCAAACGTTACAGTGCCACTCGTGCTGTTGGTCAGTGTGGTTGTGTTGTATGCAACAAGAGCTCCAGTGCTATCATAGAGCTTTATGTATATTGTCCCGGTAACATTTGTATCCAAGGTAAAACTCACACCCGCAATATAGTCCGGATTAGTAGAGCTAAGTATCCATGTCACGTTTGCAGCCTTGACATCACTTGTAATAACGCTCGAACCAGCTCCCAGCTGTTGAACGTTGACTGTAATGAGGGGAACGGCCAAGGCTGCACCTACTACTGTAACAACAAGTGCAAAGACTAGAGGCAATAGCTTCTTTCTAGTGCTACTCCTCATTCAACCCACCTCCGTTTAACCTCTATTTCCACTGGAAAAGCAAGTATAAATAGTTTTCTAAAATGAACCACAAGGATTCGATTTCTGTGTTAAATTGAACACAATTAAAACCCAAAGTTATTGAAGAATCCCCAAAATTAAAAGATTGAAGCCCAGCCTCAAACAACAACTCCCCGGAGATACGTGGAACCGGCCCAAGTAACTCTAGCCCTTGTGATTTCGCCGGATTTCCCTGAGTCGAGGATTATCTCCTTGTAGTTGAAGGTCCTCCCCTCGATTCCGCCCTTCTTTCCGGGGCCGTGGACGAGAACTTCAACCGTCTTTCCAGTGTAGGCTTTGTTAATCTCGTAGGCTATCTGAAGGCGAAGCCTGTGGAGAAGCCTTGAGCGCTCCTTTACGAGCCAGCCCGGCAACTGTTTCCATTTAGCGGCTATGGTTCCGGGCCTCGCCGAGTAGCGGGAGACGTTAACCTTGTCCGGCCTTATTCTCTTTACCAGCTCGACAGTGTTTTGGAACGCTTCATCGCTCTCCCCCGGAAAGCCAACTATGATGTCCGTGTTGAGGTTTAAGTTAGGGATTTTTCGCCGGAAGACCCTCACTATCTCCTCGAACTCTTCAACGGTGTAGTTCCTACCCATTCTCCTGAGGATTTCATTGTCCCCGCTCTGGACCGGCAGGTGGAGAAAACGGTAGACCTTATCATTCAGGTAAGCCTCAACCAGCTCATCGAGGATTTTTATAGCGTGATTTGGGTTCATCATGCCTACTCTAACCCGGAAGTCACCTTCAATGGCCGTTATCTCGTCGAGAAGTTTTGCCAAGTTCGTTCCGATGTCGAAGCCGTAGCAACCGGTGTCCTCGCTTGAGAGAATAATCTCCTTATAGCCCCTCGCGAGCGCTTCCTTCACCCATTTAAGGATAAGCTCGGGTTTGTAGCTCTTCAGAACGCCCCTCGCGAAGCGCGTCGCGCAGTAAGTGCAAGCGTTCAGACAGCCCTCTCCTATCGGAATCACGAAGGAAACGCCCGGCTTCCACAGCCTGGGAAGTTCGAGCTTGTCAATGTTCCTCTCTCGCCAGCCCTCGACGCTTATAAGCTTCCCCCCACGCTCGGCCACGCTTATCGCTTCGGCGATTCTGTCTATGCTCTTAACCCCGAGGATTCCGGAAACGCGGGGGTCTATGGCTTTAGGATTCACGTGGACGAGACAGCCCGTTGCTATGACCCTCTTCCCCGAATCTATGAGCTCCCTTATTCGCCTCGCCATCTTGAGCTCCGTTGGGTCTTTGACGGCGCAGGTGTTTACAACAACGTAGTCCGCTTTCTCCGGACTCTCAGCCAGCTCATAGCCGGCTCTAAGCAGAATGGCTTCCATAATCTCGCCATCGGCCCTGTTCCTTGAACAGCCGTAGCTCTCGACGTAAACCCTGACCATCGGAGCGGGCTGATGGAAGGGGTTTAAAAAAGTTTAGAAAAACTAACGGGTATTAACACTAAGAACAAGAACGTTGCTCTGTTCGTTGATAAAACGAAGATTTACATTTTCAATATCTGGAGGATAGTCCAATGGCTCATATGGGTAAGCAAAATACAGAAGAACTAATCGGTGTGTACTATCTGCTGGCAATCTCAAGGTTATTGGAACTGAAACAATTTCATTCTTGTGTAAATATCCAAAGTACACAGTTCTATTTCCTATAGGGATCTGCTTGTAATCCAAGAATTGAACGAGAGCAAAGGTTTGAAGGTTATCCTCTGTATTGCCTATTACCGCGAAATATTTTAACGTTGAAGATTGATTTACAGAAACTTTATACCAAATAGTATTACCACAAGCTTTTTTTGTTAATAAGAGATATGCATCCAACTCCGTGTTGTTTTTTGTGCACAATAAAGGACGCTCAAAAAAGGGAAGTCTCAAGATTGGTTCACCTGCGATAAGTTGAAGTCTAAAACCGTAGAGAATGTGGGAGTCCTGTTCCTCAGTTGAGTATGGACTCGGGAAGACGCCCACAAATACGTCATGCCATCCATCTGACACATTTGGGATTTTAAATCTAAAAAACCTATATTCCATATTCCCTAAAGTTACATAGTGAGTAAGATTGAGCTTGCCATCGAGGTAAAAAGGAATTTCCTTATAATCAAGGAGCACGAAAACGAGATAATCATTCTTTTTTGCATTTGCAAGAAAAACATAACCAGAGAAAGAACTATTAACATGATACACCGCTCTTTTAAAAATTCCATCAGGATAACTTGGTTTAGAGTAGAGACCAAAGCCAAAGTAATTAGGTCGAGATCTCATTAGTTCATTAAGAGAATAATTGCCCACAGTAAGGTTCTCACTTAAGGAAGACTGTGATGAGACCATATTAAAAGAGGAAGCTTTAGAGCCCTTCTCTGGAAGGGTACTAGTTTTTTCGTAATACAAATTGTAGACAATTAAGCTACATATCAATATACTCAAAAAAAATAGTAACAAAAAGGGCACGTTTCATAAAACTCACCTCGAGACGCTTACGGTTAACTCAGGATACCAGTTCTGAAATCTGGCATCTTCAAACCAGTAATTAGTCGTTGCAAGATACCTTTCGTAATGTGCCCTATCACTCCAAACATCACTTGCATACCAGCCATTCCATTCATCATGCCTGCCCCGATGAACAATATGCCATTCTAAGTCATAATAGGCTTTTACAGTACTCTCAAGACCTATGTGATCAATATTAAAAGGATTGCCTTTATCAGTCCTAGATTCAGCGTTTGAAGAGAAATAAACAGTTTTCCTGAAAATTCCTTTAATGTATATTGTAGCACTAGCCCTCCAGATAACTGTTGTAGAAGCTGAAAGAATACTTGCATCTTTAGTCCACTTGGCCCACGAGTGTACATTTGCAATACTTTGGGTATTAGCCATGGCAAAGCCACTGCTTAGCACTACAAAAAAACAAAACCAACAAATATGTATTTTGAGGTCATCTTAGACCACCAATATCAAGAAGAGACATCATACTATTTAAGATTTTTTTCTTTGAATTTTAAAAGAAAATGAACTAAAAGAGTACCAACACACCGAGACATCACTCGATGACTGAAGCGAAAGCGAACTTCCTCTTGACGGAGTTAATCACAATCTCGACTTCGTCCCCGACCTGAGTGTTCGGGACGAACACAACGAAGCCCTGAATCTTGGCGATTCCATCTCCACCCTTGCCAAGGCTCTCAATCTTAACGGTGTAGCGCTCTCCAACCTTAACAGGGGCCTCGTTTCCATAGTTTCTTCCATATCCATATCTATCTCCGTACATACACAACACAACCTACAGACTTCTGGAACTCTCTCACCCTGAGAAGAGTCCCACTGGGCGGTCGGGTCGAGAGTATATAAAGCTTTGGGTTTCTTCGCCGGGAAACAAAAACGTCGTGATTAAAACCTTTCGTTAGAAACGGATAACTCAAAAAAGCGTTTAAACATTCTTTTCCTAAATTTAAAGTGGGGAGGAGAATTCAAAACGAACACAGGAGCGGGGGTGGTAACTTGAGGGTCCCCGTCGTTTGTCCGTACTGCGGGGTTGGGTGCAGGCTCTACATCGAAAAAACTCCCGAAGGTTACAGGCTGGATTACGCTGACGATATACCGGGCATTCCGAACGAGAACGGAAGCCTCTGCCCGAAGGGGAACGCCGTTCTCGATTTGCTCTCAAAGGACAGGCTGAAAAAACCTCTCAAGGCAAAGGAAGAGGGAAAGTTCGTCGAGGTAAGCTGGAGCGATGCTATTAAAGAGGTCGCCGAGAGACTAAGGGAAATAGCCAGAGACGACCCCAACCAGCTCATGTTCTTCGGCTCGGCCAAAACATACAACGAGCCCAACTACCTGATTCAAAAGCTGGCCAGAATGCTCGGAACCAACAACATCGACCACTGCGCGAGGCTCTGCCACTCCTCGACGGTTGCGGGCCTGAAGGCCGTCTTCGGTGCCGGAGCCATGACCAACACCTACCGCGACATCGAGATGGCGGACGTGATAGTGATTTGGGGTCACAACTACGCTGAAACCCACCCGGTCGGCTTCCGCTACGTCCTCAAGGCCAAGGAGAGGGGAGCAAAAGTCATCGTCGTTGACCCGCGCTATACAAGAACCGCCTGGTTCTCGGACATGTTCCTCCAGCTTTATCCCGGAACAGACATAGCCCTCGCCAACGGCATGATGCACGTTATAATAAAACACGGCCTCTACGACAAGGATTTCGTTGAAAAAAGAACCGTTGGCTTCTCAGAGCTGAAGAAGACCGTAGAGAAGTACCCCCTCAAGAGGGTGGAGGAGATAACCAGCGTCCCTGCAGAGCTGATAGAGGAAGCCGCGGTAACGTTCGCCAGGGCCGAAAACGCTGTCATAACGTGGGCAATGGGATTAACACAGTCGGTTCACGGCTACGACAACGTCAGGGCCGTTGCGACGCTCATAGCGATAACCGGGCACATAGGAAAGCCCGGAAACGGTGCATCACCCATGCGTGGCCAGAACAACGTTCAGGGTGCCTGTGACCTGGGTGTTCTTCCAAACGTCTTTCCCGGCTACCGGCCGGTAACGGACCCCGAAGAGAGGAAAGCCTTCGAAAAATTCTGGGGGGTTCAGCTCAGCGGTGATGTGGGCCTTACAACGGTCGAGGCGACCCATGAAGCGCTGAGGGGCAGGCTTAGGGCCTACTACATAATGGGTGAAAATCCCGTCATAAGCGAGGCCAACTCAAGGAACGTCCTCAGGGCCCTTAGAAAGCTCGAATTCCTCGTCGTGCAGGACATCTTCCCCACAGAGACAACGAGATTGGCGGACATCGTTCTGCCCGCAACCTCGATGCTCGAAAACGAGGGTTCCCTCACCAACACGGAGAGGCGCGTGCAGTGGAGTTTCAAGGCCATAGAACCGCCGGGGGAAGCGAGGCCAGACTGGTGGATAGTGAGCGAGATAGGAAAGGCGGTTGGCTTCACGGAAAGTGGAGCGAAGGGCTTCAACTACACCTCCCCGGAGGAGATACTGAGGGAGATAAACGCAATCGTTCCCCAGTACAGGGGGATAACGCCCGAGAGACTCAAGAAAAACCTCGCCGGAATCCACTGGCCGTGTCCGAGCGAAGACCACCCGGGAACGAGGGTTCTCTACACCGAGAGGTTCTTAACACCCGACGGGAAGGCCCATCTGGCTTCCGTTGAGCACAGACCACCCGCGGAAACGCCTGACGAAGAATACCCGCTGATTCTGACGACGATGCGATACGTCGGGCACTTCCACACGCTGACCATGACCGGGAGGAGCGAGCTCCTGAGGAAGCGCTGGAGGGAGCCTTTCCTCGAGGTTCACCCGAATGATGCGGAGCGCTTTGAGCTAAAAGACGGGGAATGGGCGCTCATCGAGACCAGACGTGGCAGGTACGTGGCGAGGGTGAAAGTGACGAAGGCGGTGAAGCCCGGCGTGGTTGCTATTCCATGGCACTGGGGGGCCAACGTCCTGACGAACGATGCCCTCGACCCGGTTTCAAAAATCCCGGACACCAAGGCATGCGCCTCTCGAGTCAAGGCCATTAGCGATGCCGAGGCGAAGCGTATTTTGGAGGAGCTCAGGAACGAGGGGGTGGTAGCGTGACCGGAATCCTGATTGACCCCGGCAAGTGCATAGCATGCAGGGCCTGCGAAGTTGCCTGTGAGAGGGAACACGGGAGGAGCTTCATCACGGTCTTTGAGTTCGAAGGCTCGGCAGTACCCCTCAACTGTCGCCACTGCGAGAAGGCGCCGTGCATAGAGGCCTGCCCAACTGGAGCGCTTTTCAGGGATAAAGACGGGGCTGTGATGGTAGACGTCAAGAAGTGCATAGGGTGCGATATGTGTCTCCTGGCGTGTCCCTTTGGAATACCTGAAATGGCTGGAAAAATCATGGTAAAGTGCGACCTCTGTCCTGAAAGAAGGGCCGAGGGGAAGCTCCCCCTCTGCGTCCAGACCTGTCCAACGAGAGCGCTAACCTACGAAGAGCCCAACGAGTTCTCCGTAAGGAGGAGAAAGTCCTACGCCGAGAGAATCGCCCTCAGGAGGGCCCATGATGTTCCCCAACTTTGACTGGGAAAAATGCATAGGCTGTATTGCCTGCGTAAGAACCTGCAGAGGCGGGGCTTTGAGCTACACCGACAGAGAGGGAATCAGGACGATAACCTTTGAGCCCGGGCTCTGCGACGGTGATTTGCTCTGCCTCGAGGTCTGTCCGGTTGGAGCGATAGAGCCCTCCCCCAAATCCAGTGGTGACTCGGCAACGTTTCCCCTAGCCCGGTGTGAAAACTGCGGTAAACTGACAGATTTCACGGTTAAAGAGGTCGAATGGGGGAAGGAGAGGGGTCTTTTCGATGTTTTCCTGTGTCCGGAATGTAGAAGGGTCGAATCGGCAAAGAGGATAGGGGAGGGATTTGAATGAACGGCATAAACTTCGCCTTTCACTGCCTTGAGAGGCCGGAGCCGAGCGGAAAAAGGGTCGCGATAATAGGGTCAGGACCCGCGGGACTTTCCGCGGCCGGCTATCTGGCCTGCAAGGGACATGAAGTCCACGTTTACGACAAACTGCCCGAACCGGGTGGACTTATGCTCTTCGCCATTCCAGAGTTCAGGATTTCTGTTGAGAGAGTCAGGCTCGGCTACAGGGATTTGATGGAACGAATGGGGGTGAAGTTCCACACGGGTGTCAAGGTTATCTCGGGCGAAAGAAGGGACGAGGGAGACGAGTTCGTTGAGAAAACGATTGATTTCGAGGAGCTTGTAGAGAGCTTCGACGCGGTTCTCATTGCAACGGGAACATGGAAGTCATGGGTTGCAGACATCCCCGGAATCGAGCTTGAGGGAGTCTTCAAGGCCCTTGAGTACCTATTCAAAATAAAGAGCGCCAAACTCGGCCACATGGGCTGGAGCAAAGTCCCGGAGATAAAAGGCAAGCGCGTGATGGTTGTCGGGGCAGGGCATACGGCCTGCGACGTTGCAATGGAGAGCCTTCTTCTTGGAGCAGAGAAGGTCTACATGAGCTACCGCAGGACGATAAGGGAAGCCCCTGCAGGAAGCTACGAGATAAACCTTCTCCGCGAAAAGGGCGTTGAGTGGCTCGAACTGACGATGCCGAAGAGAATCCTCGGAGAGAACGGAAGGGTGAAGGCCGTTGAGCTCGTCAGAACAAAACTCAGCGAGCCCGATGAGACCGGAAGGAGAAGACCAGTACCGATAGAGGGGAGCGAGTTCACGGTTGAGGTTGACTACGTGGTCTGTGCCATGGGACAGATTCCAACACCGCCCTTTGGGGAGAACGTCGGAATAGCGACAGATAGAAAGGGCAGAATCGTCGTTGATTCCCGGCACATGACGAGCAGGGAAGGTGTCTTCGCGGCCGGGGACGTTGTTCTCGGCCCTTCGCTTGTTGGTAGGGCAACGAGGGACGGCCTATACGCGGCGCGCGATATTCATCTCTGGCTTACGGGGGTGAGAGCATGAAGCTCCTCGTCGATTTCAACGCCTGCATAGGTTGCGAAACCTGCGAAGCGGTGTGCGACTTCATCCACGACGGAAGGCCTAACATAAGGGTCGTCTTCGCGAGCAACGGTGTTGGCGTTCCGATTAACTGTCGCCACTGTGAGGAAGCGCCCTGTATGGCCGTCTGTCCCGTGAACGCGATTACCCGCGATAAAGACGGGGCCGTGATAATAAACCAAGAGACGTGCATAGGATGTCTCATGTGCCTCTCAGTGTGCCCTTTTGGAGCGATAAGCTACGAGCCCGTCGTTAAGGTCGTCTACAAGTGCGATATGTGCGCCGAGAGAAGGGCCAAAGGACTGAAGCCGGCCTGCCACGAGATGTGTCCCGCTAACGCTATCTACTACGGACCCGGAGATGGGGAGGAGAAGAGGATAAAAGTCGCAGAGATAATCGCACGGAACCTCTGAATTTCCAGACATATCCACCGAAAACCGTTAAAGTTCGTTAGTGCTTACAATAAAACATGAAAGCTCCTAAACCTTTGGTTTACAACAAGGTGTTTCCTACCTTTTTTTACCAAACTGAGCTTTAAAAAAGCGTTTTAAGTCAGAAAGAGAAGTTTCAAATCGAGAGTAAAGGAAAGCGTTAATGCGGAGGTGGTAGCTTGCCGTTCATAGTCGCGTTCGTCTTTGCATACCTCATCTGGCTCGTTTTAACTGCCGGGACGAAGGGACTACTATGGGACACCCAGGAGCTTATAGCCGGCCTGATATTCGCGCTCATAGTCGGCTACGCCACGAGAGACGTTGTTGGGGATAAATCAGCCCGCTTCCTGAACCCCCTGAAGTGGATTGAATGGATTGCCTACGTACCCGTACTCTTCTGGGGGATGGTTAAGGCCAACCTCCACGTTGCTTATCTCGTCATAACGGGAAAGATAAGGCCGGGAATCGTCAGGGTTCCGGTGGAACTTGAGAACGATGCCCAGTACACGATTCTCGCCAATTCCATTACCCTAACCCCGGGAACGCTGACAATAGACGCCTGTCCGGACGAAAAGGCACTCTACGTCCACTGGATTGACATTCCTCCCGGCTTAGAAAGGCCAGAAAACTCGGAACCGGTTTCTGGACCCTTTGAAAAATGGGCGAGGAGGCTGGGAAGATGATTGACCCGGTGTTCTTCTACGCAACCCTGCTCGTCTCGATAGCATCGTTTCTAACGATACTGAGGATTATGCTGGGCCCGAGCATTCCGGACAGGGTCGTCGGAGTGGACACCCTGAACACACTGGTCGTTGCGACGATGGTTCTTCTTGGAGCGGCCTACGACAGGACGATTTACATTGACATAGCCATAGTTTACGCCCTGCTGAGCTACATCGGAACCCTTGTCATAGCCCGCTACCTGCAGGGGGGATTGCAATGATTGAGTACCTGATTTACGCCTTCCTTTCGATAGCGATAACCTTCAACATTCTGGGGAGCATAGCCCTGCACCGTTTCCCCGACGTTTACACCCGCCTTCACGGAGCTACGAAGTGCACAACCTTCGGAACGATATTCGCCGTTCTGGCCGTTGTTACCCACGCCCTCAACCAGCTCCAGATTACCGGCGACCCGAAGTACCTCCAGATGGCCCTCCACAGTTTGGTTGCACTCGTTGCTTTACTCCTCACGAACCCTGTCAGTGCCCATGCAATAGCCAAAGCGGCACATCTGAGCGGATACAAGCCAGCTAAAGCGGTTGTTGACGCCTATGAGGAGAAGCTCGGGGGTGAGGCGGAATGAAGGCACTAACGATTGACATGACGATTCAGGCGATAATACTCATCGGCGTCCTAATAACCGCTTATCTGACTATTCGCTTCAAGGATTTACTTGCCGCCGCGCTGATGTCGGCCGCGATGAGCCTGCTCCTCAGCCTTGAGTTCTACATGCTCCACGCACCTGACGTGGCTATAGCAGAGGCGGCCGTTGGTGCCGGAGTAGTTACCGCCGTGATAGTTTACGGCATAGCCAAGACGGACAGGTGGGAGGTGGAACCATGAAAAGAACGCTCGCTTACCTCTCACTGTTCTTCATTCTCGGAGTTCTCCTCTACATAGCGAACCCCAACTACGGGCTCGTCTTTGGTCCCGGCGGGAAGGAGTGGCTTTCGCTCCGCTATACGGACAACTACTACATTACCCACGGTCTAAAAGAGGTAGGCGGTATGAACATCGTCACGGACATAGTATTTGATTACAGGGGTTACGATACGATTGGAGAAGCCACGGTTCTCTTCACGGCCATAGCCGGTGCCATAGCGCTTCTAAGGCCCTGGAGGGGGGACGAGTCATGACGTGCAGGCCAAGATGCGGTAGCGACATGGGGCTCATCGTCAAGACCTCTGCGAGGGCTATAATCCCCCTCATAGGCATCTTTGGAGCCTACATAGTCATGCACGGTCATCTAACGCCGGGAGGTGGCTTCCAGGGTGGTGCCACCATAGCGGGAGCAGGGATACTCTTCCTCGTCTCCTTCGGCCTCGACGAGATGAAGAAGCACTACAACAAGAGCCTTTACTCGGCTCTGGAAGGGATAGGAGGCCTTGTCTTCCTCGGCGCGGCGATGCTGGGAATGGGTGTAGCCTTCTTCTACAACATCCTCTGGCACAACGGGCCCTTCTTCAACGGAAAACCGGGAACGCTACTCTCGGCCGGATTTCTGCCCATAATGAACTTAGCGGTAGGATTGAAGGTTTTCACGGGATTGATTAGCGCCCTCACCGCGATAGCCCTCTACCGGAGGTGGAAGTCATGATTCAGTTCCAGTTCATCACCGCGTTCCTGCTCATAGTCCTCGGAATCTACGCCTTTCTGGCAAAGAGGAACCTAATCAAGCTAATTTTAGCGCTTGACATAATAGACTCCGGAATCCATCTCCTCCTAATCAGCCTCGGCTACCGCATAGAGCTGAACGAGGTACCAACCGCTCCAATTTATACGGGTTATGAAACGCTGAAGAGCCCGATGGTCGGGCCTTTGCCCCAGGCCCTGGTTCTAACGAGCATAGTCATCGGCGTCTGTGTGCTTTCCCTCGCAATAGCCCTGACGATAAACGCCTACCGCCACTACGGGACCCTTGACGTGAGAGCTCTAAGGAGGTTGAGGGGATGAACGGCGAGGCAATACTTCCCTACCTCATAATCATTCCCCTCTTTGGAGCGTTCTCGATGCCAATAGTGAGCCTGGCTGGAAGGAAGGCAAGGGAAGCGTGGGCCGTTATTATAAGCGGTGCTACATTAGCACTGGGTTCGGCGCTCTTTTACTACGTCTGGGAGAGCGGAAAAATAGTCCTCTACACCCTTGGAGCGAAGAGTCCACTTGGCCAAGGCGTTAACTTCCCGATAAGGATAGTCTGGGAGGTCGACACCTTCGGTGCCCTCATGGTGCTTATGGTGACCTTCGTATCTTTCATGGCGGTGATTTACTCCCTCGGTTACATGAAGCACGATACCGGCCTCGACAAGTACTACACACTCATCATAATCCTAGAGCTCGGAATGCTCGGCATAGCGATAACCGGAGACCTCTTCAACTTCTACGTCTTCCTTGAGATAATGAGCATAGCCAGCTACGCCCTGGTTGCCTTCAGGAACGACACCTGGGAGGGCATTGAGGCAGGCATCAAATACATGTTCGTCGGCTCGATAGCGAGTTCCCTGATTTTGCTCGGCATAGCCCTTCTCTACGGTCAGTATGGAACGCTGACGATGGGATATCTGGCCTTAAAGCTCTCCCAGAATCCCACGGTCGTTGGAAAGGTTGCGCTGGCGCTCTTCATAGCGGGGCTTCTCTTCAAGAGCGGTGCTTCCCCGGTTCACATGTGGCTTGCCGATGCACATCCCGCCGCTCCAAGCTCGATTTCGGCTATGCTTTCAGGTCTGGTCATCAAGATAGGAGGAATCTACGCCCTAACAAGGATTCTATTCAGCATCTACGGAACCAGCATTAGCACGAAGACGGTGGGCTGGGTCATCATCGTCTTCGCCTGTATAACGCTGATAGTCGGCAACGCCATGGCCGTAATCCAGACGGACATGAAGAGGCTCCTGGCTTACTCCTCGGTCGGGCAGATAGGCTACATTCTCCTTGGGATTGGAATCGGCTTGACAGCTTATGGAAGCCAGACAGGGGAGATAGCTTTGGCTGGAGCAATCTACCACACCTTCAACCATGCCCTCATGAAAGCCTTGCTCTTCCTGATTGCAGGCGTTGTAATCCACCAGCTCGGGACGAGGAACTTGAACGAGCTGAGCGGATTGGCCAAAACCATGCCCAAGACAACCTTTGCCTTCCTCATTGGTGCGGCCGCGATAATAGGAATGCCCCCCCTCAACGGCTTCGCAAGCAAGTGGCTCATCTATGAGAGCTCAGCTATATTCAACCCGCTCCTGGGCGCGATAGCAATAATCGGAACGGCCTTCTGTACAGCAGCATACGTGAGGGTTCTCTACACCTTCTTCGGAAGGCCGAGTGAGAAGGTTATGAAGGCCAAAGACCCAGAGGGGACGATGCTCTGGCCGATACTAATACTTACAATCGCCATAATCGTCATGGGCCTCTTCCCGTGGCAGATAAGCGACAAGATAATGATTCCGGCTGTAAAGACCTTGGAGAACCAGCTGGCCTACGTGAGCACTCTCCTGGGGGGTGCGTGAAATGTTCGGCTATTGGGATGCCCTCTACTTCGTCCTCGTTTTCATCGTTGGCCTAATCCTTGCCTACCTCCTCGACCTTTGGGCGAGGAAGAGAGGAATGGGAACCAGGGAAACGGGAGATGGAACAAAGATATTCATCAGCGGTGAGGACCCGGAAAAGGTTATCCCGGGCTTTGAGCATCTTGAGGGCTACTATACAGGAAAGAACGTCATGTGGGGCCTAACTTACGCCCTAAAGCGCTTCTTTACGGTACTCAAGGCCGACCATACGGGTCTCCTCACAGACTACGTGAGCTACCTCGTCATAGTCACGGCCTTCGTCATGGGAGTTCTCCTAATCTGGGGGTGAACATGGATGAAGCAGACCTATGAGGTTCGCTCTCACTTCCCGCCCGAAGGGCGGACTAAACGCGCGAACAGTGAAAACAGAGCCGGTAGAGGTTACCCCAACTGGAAAAAAGACCGTTTTAAGTATGAAAATGCTTTTCCGCGATCCGTCAAGGACGTTCGAACGATAGTGAGAACGGCGCTTGCGGAGCAAAGGGCTCTGGGGGTGAGAGAGTGAGCATAAAAGTTCCTGCTAAAAGTAGTTCAAACTCATCGGAACGCGAGAGGCTTGAGAAGAGAATCGCCCAGCTGTGCCGTTACATAGGCAAATCCCCCTGGGTTTTCCACGTTAACACCGGCTCGTGCAACGGCTGTGATATAGAGATTATAGCGGCTTTAACGCCCCGCTACGATGCCGAGCGCTTCGGTGTAAAGCTCGTTGGCAGTCCGAGGCACGCTGATATACTCCTCGTCACCGGGCCGGTAACCAACCAGAGCCTTGAGAGGCTTAAACTGGTCTACGAGCAAACACCGGAGCCAAAGATAGTCATAGCCGTCGGCTCATGTCCCACCGGTGGAAGCGTCTTCTATGAAAGTCCATTCACCAACGCACCTCTTGATAACGTCATTCCGGTTGACGTTTACGTCCCCGGCTGTCCCCCGAGACCAGAGGCGATACTCCACGGGGTCGTTTTGGCACTGGAGAAGCTGGCTAAAATCCTGAAGGGCAATGCCCCGGAGGTGAGTGAGAAATGAATGATAATCCCGCTAACGAGGTAAGTGGAGTTAAAGAACCCACCAAGGCAGAAAAGGTTGCGAGGGCCATAGCGGAGCGCTTTCCAGAGGCGGAAGTTCAGGTAAAGACCAACAAGTGGGGAAGACAGCGGGTCTGGGTGAGGATTCCCAGGGAAAAGTACCGCGAGCTGATGAGATTCATCAAAGAACTCGACGGCGAGGCCCACTACTCGATAGGCATCGAGCAGGACTGGGGAGATGAGCTGGGCTTCCTCAGTCACGTTGTGATTTACTACGACGATTCACCGGCGGTTTCCCTGCTCGTTGATGTACATGCGCCGAAGGACGACCCGGTAATTCCGGACATCAGCGAGGTCTTTCCGATAGCCCTCCAGTTTGAGAGAGAAGGAATGGAGATGGTCGGCATAGACTTTGAAAACGCTCCAGACAAGAGGAGGCTCTTTTTACCGGACGACTTCCCGGAGGGAATCTATCCTCTCCGCTTAGACGACAAGGGTGTTCCAGAGGAGATGGTTCACAACGCGGGGCACCCTTACTATCTGAAGGGAGGTGCGAAGAAATGACCAAAGTCGAGTACTGGGTGAAGATACCCTTCGGTCCCATTCACCCTGGTTTGGAGGAGCCCGAGAAGTTCATACTCACCCTTGACGGCGAGAGGATAGTTGACGTTGACGTCAAGCTCGGTTACAACCTTCGTGGAATCCAGTGGATAGCTCTCAGGAGGAACTACGTCCAGATAATGTATCTGGCAGAGAGAATGTGTGGAATCTGCAGTTTTTCGCACAACCACACCTACACGAGGGCCGTTGAAGAGGCGGGAGGAATAGAGGTCCCGGAGAGGGCCGAGTATATTCGAGTCATCATCGGCGAGCTGGAGAGAATCCACTCGCACCTCCTCAACCTCGGTGTTCTGGCTCATGACATAGGCTACGACACACTGCTCCACCTTACATGGCTGGCCAGAGAAAAGGTAATGGACACGCTTGAAGCGGTTGCAGGAAACCGCGTCAACTACTCGATGGTGACCATTGGGGGCGTCAGGAGGGACATAGACGAGAAGCGGAAGAGAATAATCCTCGACATGATAAAATACTACAAGGAAGTCTTTCCACAGATAGAGGATGCGTTTCTCCACGACCCGACGATAGAAGCACGTTTCAGGGATACCGCAATAATAAGCAAGCGCGTCGCGATAGAGCAAGGAGCAGTGGGTCCAACGGGAAGGGGAAGCGGAATCAGGGACGACGCGAGATGGAGTGAAAGGCTCGGCGTTTATCCTGACCTCGGAATAAAGCCGGTTATGCCCCAGGACGTTACAGGAGAGAGGCCGAGGGGCGATGTGTTCGACAGAATGGCGGTTAGGATAGGCGAGCTGTGGCAGAGCTTAGAACTCATCGAGAATGCCCTCGATGCTATGCCGGACGGGAAGATAAAGACCTTTCCCAAGGACAACATACTCGTTGCCAAGCTGAAGCTCCTCGTTGATGGCGAGGGAATAGGCAGGTATGAAGCCCCAAGGGGAGAGCTAGTCCACTACGTCCGCGGAAAGAAGGGTAGCGACAAGCCACTTCGCTGGAAACCAAGGGAGCCGACCTTCCCCAACCTCTTCGCGGTGGCTGAAGGAGTTAAAGGCGACCAGGTAGCTGATTTTGTGGTCGCTGTGGCATCAATAGACCCCTGCCTGAGCTGTACCGACAGAGTCGCGGTGATACAGAACGGCAAGAAGAGAATCTTAACCGAGAAGGACCTCCTCAAGGAATCCATCAGGAAGACGCGCGAGATAAACCCCGATATCAAAGGCGACCCCACTCCAATAGGAGCGAGCTGTTCGAGGTGATGAATATGGACGTTGTAGGAGAAATCGTTTATCCAATCGCGGGTTTGCTCGGGCTTTATGGCTTCGTCTCACTCGCATCGCTCCTCTGGGAGGGAATAGACAGGAAGCTTGTGGCCAGAATGCAGAGGCGCGTTGGTCCACCGCTGATACAGCCATTCTACGACTTCCTCAAGCTCCTCAGCAAGGAAACAATAATACCCAACACGGCCAACTACATGTTTAGACTTGCACCCGTTATGGCCCTAGCTACGGCTATAGCGCTCTTAGCTTACACTCCGATGGGCTTTACGCCTATTTTAGCGAGCAAGGGCGACGTTATAGTCTTCATATACCTTCTGGCACTCATAAGCTTCTTCAAGATAGTCGGAGCAATAAGCTCCGGCAATCCGTACGCGAAGATAGGAGCGGCCAGGGAAGCGACGATAATGGTGTCTAGGGAGCCGGCTATGATGCTGGCAATCTTCGCCATAATGTGGCGCCTCGGGAAGCTCGGCGTTCCAAAGCCCTTCAGCATGGGAATCTTTTACGTCCACAACATCTGGGAGATTGGAACTCCAATGAGCTTCGTTGGGGCGATAATACTGCTCTACGTCTTCTGCGTCTGGCTGGCGAGTGAGATTGAGGTCGGGTTCTTCAACATACCCGATGCCGAGGAAGAGATAGCCGAGGGGCTTTTGGTTGAATACAGCGGGAGGTACTTGGCTCTACTCAAGCTGACGAAAGCACTAAAGGCCTACATTGCCGCTTCCCTCGTCGTGGCGATATTCTTCCCTTGGGGGATAGCTGGCTATTTCAATCTCACCGGCCTCTCGGCGGATATAGTGAACCTGCTATTCCACACGCTCAAGGTCTTTGTACTCCTATTCGTCGTCGAGAGCGTCTTTAGAGCGGTGACGGGAAGGCTGAAGATAACTCAAGCTGTGGACTTCCTCTGGAAGAACGTCTTCCTCGCTTCCCTCATAGGGTCACTCCTCATAGCGATGGAGGTGATAATGTGAGGGCGCCAATCCTCGTCCCAACGGTGCTCAGGAACCTCGTCAGGAAGCCCGCGACCAACCTCTTTCCAAAGACAGAACCTGTGCCCGTTCCAGAGAACTTCAGGGGGCAGTTGAAGTACAACGTTGACAAGTGCGTCGGTTGTAGAATGTGCGTTACCGTCTGTCCGGCTGGAGTCTTCGTCTATTTACCGGACATCAGGAAAGTGGCCCTATGGACGGCGAGATGCGTTTACTGTGGGCAATGCGTTGACGTCTGCCCGACCGGAGCGCTCCAGATGAGCAGGGACTTCCTCCTGGCGAGCTACGACAACCACGACGACAAGTTCATCCCTCTGAAGGAGGAAAAAATCGAGGAGATAAGGAAGAAGCTCGAGGAAAAGAAGAAGGCCAAGGAGAAGGCCAAAGCTGAGAAAAACACAGCTAAAAAAGGGTCTTAGATTTTCTCTTTACTTTAATTCCAATTAATTGTTCCCCTTCCAAGGATTTTGCCTGTTCTTTCGGAGAACGCCACAACTTTATTGCGTCCGATTTGAGTGAAAACGATAACACACTCACCGTATTTAAAAAGCTCTCCAGCCACGAGCTCATCGTCGATAAAAAGGACAAGGGTTAAGGAGAGGGAGCTCATTCTCCTCCCCCGCTTCCACCGACCACGACGTTGTCCTCCGCGGGTGTAGCCTTTATGATAAGCTTTCCGCCGACGTCCCTTATCTCCATTACAACCTCGGAAACTCCTTTTCCTGCACCGCCTCCAAAGGCCTCGGCCATCTTCCCGAGGACCTCGTCGGCTATTTCAACGTTCATGTTTGCAACGAGTTTCGCCATGAAATCACCTCCTCACGATCTTTTCAATGTTCATATAATGTTCATAATATTTAAGTTTTTTGGTAAATATCGTTTGTTCAGTTTAAACTGAACAATATGTCCAACCGAAAAGATTAAAACGATTGGAACAGTATTTGGAAATATGGAGAGTGAAGAAAGCCCAAAGTTCTACGTTGAAAAGATCCTCGAAAGCTTTGGCTATCCTCCCGCCCCCGCCAGGATATATGCCCAGTTGCTCTTTTCAGAAAAGCCGAAGACGATAACAGAGCTGGCGAGAGAAACAGGACTTGGAAAATCAACGGTTTCCACTGCTTTAAGGTTGCTCGAACACGATGGCCTCGTTTACTCAACAAAGGTTGGAAAGAAAAAGCTCTACCACGCACGGAGCGCATTTAACAGACTCCTAATGTTCCCGGAGAGGATACTGAAGGAGTATGTGGTTCCATTGAGAAAACTACTCGAGCAAACCCCTAATAAAAACGAAAAAATCCTCAAAGACGTTAGGGAGTTTGAAGAACTTGCTAAGGCCATACTAAAACTTCTGGAAGATTTTTCAAAATCTTGAATTTACTCCACGTCCCACTTTTATTTTTCACAGATCAAAAACGAGTTCTTTAAGGCTACCCAAAGATAAGAACGCCGAGGATTTAGTTTATTCTTCAAATTCTGGAAGGGTGAAAATTTAAAGGTCTACAGTCAGCTCTTGAGTTTATTTCTCCAAGAGTCTCCTCAGAGCTTCGTAATGACCCCTCTCGATGTCTGCCAAGCGGAGATAGATTTCCTTAACCTCTTCCCTGCTACATTCCTCGGCAAGTTTTCTATAGATAGTCTCGGCGAGTTTTTCGGCCTCCATCGCGTTTTGCAGAACGTCGGGCAGATCCTCCACTTTCCAGAACTTTCCGAGGACATGGGTAGCCTCAAGGCTAGCGACGTTGACATCAACGAGCTCATCGCCGTACTGCTCACGATATATTTCGTAGAGCTCATCGCCGTGCCTCTTGGACTCATCACCCAACCTTCTGAACGTCTGGACGACCTCCTCGGGGAGTCCGAGTTCTTTGGCCCTCTCGGCAAGCCTCCAATAGGTCTCAGCTTCCTCGTATTCACCCTTGATCCAGTAACTCAAAAGCTCCCTTTCGGTAAGGTTTCTAATTTGTTCAATTAGCTCAACCACCATATCAACCACCCAGCTTTTCGTATTCCCTCTTGAGGGCCTCGTAATGGCCCCTTTCAACGTCGGCAAGCGTGAGATAGAGTTTCTTGAGTCTTTCATCCTCAACCTTCTCGGCGAGTGCCTTGTAAGCGTTCATCGCTATAAGCTCGCTCTCCATGGCCGTTTCAATAACTTCTCTAACCTGGTCGGCCCTCTCAAGCTTCGTCAAAACAGGAAGAACCTCAAGAGGGGGAATATCAGTGGACGGTTCCCTCCCAAAGGACGTCCTAAACTCCTTGGTGAGTTCTTTTGCATGCTTCTCAGAATCCCGTGAAAGCTTCTCAAAGGTTTCGACAAGGCTCTCGGGAAGGCCAAGGTTTCTGGCGCGTTCGGCAAGCTGGCAGTAGAATTCCGCCTCTTCCCGCTCGCTCGCTATCCAGTAAGCCAACGCCTCCTCGTAGTTCAGCCTCTTCAGTTGCTCGATGATTTCCTCGACTTCGAGCATATTAACCCCCAATTCGGTTTGCCGGTTCACCTAATTAAGCTTTCCTCGCTAATCAACAACCTCAAACCTGAGAACTTCGTTTCTTCTCAGGACTCCAATCCCAGCCCTTTTACCAAGGACCTCCACTAGAACCAGGTAATCGGGCTCACCGAGGTTCACCTTCAGGCCGTAGCGCTCCACCAAAAGCGAACCGAGCTCGACCTCAAGTTTTCTCTGTGAGAGCCCCCTGTTTCCCCTAACCTTTGCCCGGACGGCGAACGTTCCGTCTATTCTCTTGCCCAGCTCGAGTACGGCTTTTTCAATCTCCTCAGGCTTTGCGGGCACGAGTTCATCAAGGGGAACCACCCTCTGAATCGCCTGGGTTTCAAAGTTTCTAAGTCTATCAAGGGCTTCCTCCTTTGAGAGGGGCGTTTCGGCCAGGAGAACTCCCCTCCAGTCGGTCCCCTTAACGCGGACCTTTTCCAGGGCCCACTCAAGTTCGAGTATCGCGTCCCCCTCTCTTCCAGGTCGTGTTGTCACGAGGAGAATCATTTCCGCTCACCGATGAACAGGTTTTTATATCAAAAGGCCTTAAACAATTCGGTGGGTGAAATGGAGGGTCTTAAGCTTTACCAGTCATACGAGGTTTACGGTCTGTCCGCGAATCCCTTTGAACAGCTCGCCAGCGAGGGAATAAGCGATGTCGAGAGCATTCACGTCTATCAGGAAGTTGACATGCGCCTGCAGATGATAGTTTCCGAGGTAATCGGGAACAAAAGCTCGATAGCGCTGAGCATAGTCGGACCCCTAGGGATGGGCAAAACCCAGAGGCTCAAGAGCCTCGCAAAGGCCATCGAAGAGAACCGGGGAAAGGCAATATACGTGAAGGTCGACACGAACGATATACTCAAGCTCACAAGGGACATCTTCTATGCCCTGAAACCCCCGAAGAGCAGGACGAACATCTTCCTCGAAAACCTCTCGCGAAAACTCGGCTTCATAGACAGACTTGAGAAAATGCTCAGCGACACCAAGGAGTATAAGAGCAGGGACATAGCGGAGCTTTTGGTCGAGCAGATGAGCAAATACCCCTACTGCGCCCTTCTCCTTGACGAGCTTGAGAACATGCAGAGCGCGAGGGAGCACGAGAAGATTCAGTTCTTTGAGATGCTGAGGCACTTCATAAGCACGATGCCGAAGGGCTGTATAGTGGCCTTCGCCTGCATTCCCGAGGCCTATGAGGAATACACCAAGATTTTCCCGGCCTTCTTCATGCGCCTCCACTACGAGTTCAAGTTGAGGCCGATGAGTTTAGATGAGACCTTTGAGCTCGTAAAGAAGAGGCTAAACCGCGTTCGCATAAGGGACACCGACGACCCGCTGTATCCGTTCACTGAGGAAGCGATAAGGCTCATTCACCAGCTCGGCAAGGGAAACCCGAGGCAGATACTTCGCTTGCTCCACTACGTCCTGAGCGAGTCGGCGAAACACAAGTTCGACCCCATTGACGACTACGTGGTGACGACAATCCTTGAGGAGCCCAAGAGCCTTGAGGAGTACCTCACAAGGATTCCAAAGGAGTACAAGGATTTGGTTGAGGCCATCGTTTTTGAGTTCAACGGCGGGCCCGTGAGCTACATTCAGGTGGCCAAAGCCGTCAAAAAGCCCGGAATGCAGGTTTACGAGAGTTTAAACGAGCTGATAAGGCTCGGCTTTCTCGTCGGGGACCCCAAGGGCAACTACAAGGTTCCAGACTACGTGAGGAAGTTTTTAGAGGAAGGCGAAGCCGAGAAGCTGAAGGGTGAGTGAGTTGCCGAACTACGATGTTCATGTGCTCAGCGGAATAGTGACCTATCCCCTGGCCGTGCTCATAGGCGAGCTACTCAGGGTGTACGCCAAGCTACCCCTCGAACCAACGGCGATGGCACTCGTCATAGGTTATCCCTTTTATGTCCTCGGGAGCGATTTACCAGACATGGACCATCCAGATGCCCTGATACACAGGGGAACGAAACCCATAGTAAGCGTCGCGGTCGGAAGCGCCGTCTTCCTCTGGAGCAGGGAGCTCATAAACCTGAACCCGGCGTGGCTCAATCCCGTCGTTTCGTGGACCCTGGGGGCAATAGCCGGTCTAATCGCCTGGTACCTGTTCACCGCGATAATGCCGAGGCACAGGGGGATTGTTCACTCACTGCTCTTCGCGGGAATCTACGGCCTGCTCGCCTTTCTCCTTGTAGAGTACGGTTTCAGGCTCAGCACGGGCGAGGGCCTCTTCGTAGGTTTGAGCGCGTTCCTTGGATATACCCTCCACCTAATCCTCGACCGCTCGGTCAAGCTCGTATGACCTGCCCAATTCTACCCATTTTTGTGGAACAAGCCTTTTAAATAGGCAACGTTAGGAAAGCCTGGAGGTGAGGGAAATGTTCAGCCTCGGAGGATTTTCACGCGGTGGCGAGTATGAAAAGAAACTCTGGGACGTTCTCATCATTGGAGCAGGACCGGCTGGCTTCACTGCGGCGATATACGCGGCGCGCTTCGGGTTAGAAACGCTGATTATCAGCAAGGACCTGGGCGGAAACATGGCGTTAACCGACCTCATCGAGAACTACCCCGGCTTCCCCGAGGGAATCAGCGGTTCGGAGCTGACCAACAGGATGCACGAGCACGTGAAAAGGCTGGGCGTGGATATAGTCTTTGACGAGGTCGAGAGGATTGACCCGGCCGAGTGCGCCTACTACGAGGGCCCGTGCAAGTTCACGGTTAAAACCAAGAACGGCAAGGAGTACCGCGGGAAGACGATTATCATAGCGGTCGGGGCCTCACCGAGGAAGCTCAAGGTTCCCGGAGAGGAGGAGCTGACCGGAAAGGGCGTTTCATACTGTGCCACCTGCGACGGCCCGCTCTTCAAGGGCAAGAAGGTCATCGTCGTTGGAGGAGGTAACACCGCCCTTCAGGAGGCGCTCTATCTGAAGAGCATAGGGGTCGATGTGACCCTCGTTCACAGGAGGCAGAAGTTCAGGGCCGACAAGATACTCCAGGACAGGTTCAAGGAGAGCGGGATTCCGGCCATACTCGACACGGTGGTTACTGAGATAATCGGGAAGGACAGGGTTGAAGCCGTCAAATTGAAGAACGTCAAGACAGGCGAGGAGTGGGAGATGAAAGTTGACGGCGTCTTCATCTTCATCGGCTACGAGCCGAAGACGGACTTCGTCAAACACCTCGGCATAACCGACGACTACGGCTACATCCCCGTTGACATGCACATGCGCACCAAGGTTCCGGGAATATTTGCGGCCGGAGACATAACCAACGTCTTCAAGCAGATAGCTGTGGCTGTCGGCCAGGGAGCTATCGCTGCAAACTCCGCCAAGGAGTTCCTCGAAAAGTGGGCGGAGAAGAACGGGGAGTGATTAGTATTTCTTTAGCCTCTTCTTTAGTTCTTCTTCCGTTAGGTGGACGATTTTGCTGGAATCCCCGAGTACATAGGGCTCGCGGGGTTTGATTGAAACAGAGTTATTCCATTAGATGCCTGAGGAATGTTAGATTAAATCGAGGGTATTACTCCCTGTTAGTGTAATTGTCAGGACAGCAATCAAAAAGAGGAAATGTTTCCTCTTCCAGCACGTCTCCGCCATCATGTTCATCGTCCTCAAACAGGAGGCTCTTGTCCAGAGTTAAGGACACCAGAAAAATCATCAGAATTCCCCACGGCAAAACCTTCAGAAACAGCCACAGGCCATCCAAAAGGCTTTCTTCCTCAAGGAGAGACTCAACAACTGTCCCAAAGAACAGACCCACAAAGGTCGTTACTGCGAAAGTCTTGCCGAACTCCTTGCCGTTCCGGGTTTTCACCACGCAACCACCGAAGTAGTGCACTAATATGAGTTTATTAACCTTGCCCCTTCTATCTTCCCAGAACCTTCAGGGTTCAGCCTTCACCGAAAATTCTCGAAAAACTTTCGGTCAAAGATGTTCATTATTGAGCATAGGGTTATATAGTCGGACGTTGAGCTTCGGCCGGTGATTCACATGGTGATAAGGCCAAACGTTAAGGAACTTCCCGGACCAAAGGCGAAGGAGATTATCGAGAGGAACTTCAAGTATCTAGCAACCACAACCCAAGACCCAGAGAACCTGCCCATAGTCATCGAGCGCGGTGAAGGGATAAGGGTCTACGACGTTGACGGGAACGTTTTTTATGACTTCGCGAGCGGTGTCGGTGTTATAAACGTCGGACACTCCCACCCGCGCGTGGTTGAGGCAATAAAGAAGCAGGCCGAGAAGTTCACCCACTACTCCCTGACGGACTTCTTCTACGAGAACGCTGTCGTTCTGGCCGAAAAGCTCATAGAGCTCGCCCCCGGAGACATGGAGAGGAAAGTGGTCTACAGCAACAGCGGTGCCGAGGCAAATGAAGCGGCTATGAAGCTCGTCAAGTACGGAACAGGTAGAAAGCAGTTTTTAGCGTTTTACCACGCCTTCCACGGAAGGACACAGGCGGTGCTTAGCCTCACAGCGAGCAAGTGGGTCCAGCAGGACAGGTTCTTCCCGACGATGCCGGGAGTTACCCACATCCCGTATCCGAACCCCTACAGGAACACCTGGGGAATCGACGGTTATGAAGAACCCGACGAGCTGACTAACCGCGTTCTGGACTTCATCGAGGAGTACGTCTTCAGGCACGTCCCACCGCACGAGATTGGCGCGATATTCTTCGAGCCGATACAGGGTGAAGGTGGCTACGTTGTCCCGCCGAAGGGCTTCTTCAAGGCCCTCAAGAAGTTCGCCGATGAGTATGGAATTCTTTTAGCGGACGACGAGGTTCAGATGGGTGTCGGAAGAACCGGTAAGTTCTGGGCCATCGAGCACTTTGGCGTTGAGCCGGACCTCATACAGTTCGGTAAGGCCATAGGCGGTGGACTTCCTTTGGCTGGAGTTATCCACAGGAAAGACATAACCTTCGACAAGCCCGGAAGGCACGCCACGACCTTCGGAGGTAACCCAGTTGCCATAGCCGCTGGAATCGAGGTCGTCGAGATAGTCAAGGAACTCCTCCCGCACGTCCAAGAGGTTGGGGACTACCTCCACAAGTACCTTGAGGAGCTTAAGGAGAAGTACGAGGTCATCGGCGATGCCCGCGGATTGGGACTTGCCCAGGCCGTTGAAATCGTCAAGAGCAAGGAAACCAAGGAGAAGTATCCAGAACTGAGGGATAGAATTATCAAGGAGTCAGCCAAGCGCGGATTGGTTCTCCTCGGATGTGGAGACAACAGTATACGCTTTATACCGCCACTCATCGTGACGAAAGAAGAGATAGACGTCGCTATGGAGATATTCGAAGAGGCCCTCAAGGCTTCCCTCAAGTGAGGTTTTTAACCCCTTCTCCCATTTTTACTCCGGTGGTTGAATGAAACCGATGCTCGCGGAACTTTCAAGGTTTGTACCTCATACTATCGCGATTGCATTGATCATTTTTGTGGCATATCTCTGGAAGAACAGAAAAAAACTCAGAATCCTCGATGTTATTGCAGTAACTGGAATTTCAACTGCCCTTGTCGCAGTAGCAACAGTAGCGATAACAACACCCGTTCCGTCAACGGGTGGATATCTTAACTTGGGCGATACGATGGTAATGTTTGTCTCTATGCTCTTCGGGCCAGTCGTTGGGGCGTTTGCAGGTGGGATAGGTTCAGCCTTAGGAGACGTAATCTCCGGGCACCCCAGCTGGGCGCCGATAACCCTTGTGGTCAAGGGAATTGAAGGATTGACCGTCGGCTATCTCGCCAAAAGGCTCGAAGGAACACCGGGTCTCGTGGTTGCCGGAACCATAGGTGGAATCTTAATGGTCTCAGGCTACTTCTTCTTTGAATACTACGCCTTCGGTTTCACGAACGCCTATGCAGAACTCCCGGGAAACCTCGTTCAGGCCGTCACGGGGATAATAGTGGGAACGGGACTAGCGAAGCTCATAAAGAAGATGTATCCAGGAATAGAAAACCTCATCTAGATTTCCAATTTCTCTATTTCTTCCCAGACACTCTTTTCCTCGAGGAAGGGCTCTACTGAGATTCTGCGGGAGGCCTTTTTCATCTGACCCAGATAGGTCGAATCCGCTATGACAGCATCGTAGCCAAGTTCCTCAATGCGGTAAATCTTAAGCCCGAGCTGGGCTATAAAGTCTCTCGCATGCTCTATGAACCCCGGGCCGGCGAGCATTATGTCGGGGTTCATTCCATCTCCCTTTAACTCCTCTATGGCCCTGAGAATTACCTCCCTAACCTCTTTCATTTGGGGGCACCTTCCACAATCTTTACACCGCTGGAAGTCCCAATCCTGGTTGCACCGGCCTCAATCATGGCCAGAGCCTGCTCATAGGTCCTTATTCCCCCGGCGGCTTTGACGCCCATCTCCTCACCGACGACCTTCCTCATCAGCCTGACGTCCTCCACAGTTGCACCGCCGGTGCCGAAGCCAGTTGATGTCTTTACGAAGTCGGCTCCAGCTTCTTTAGCCAGCTCGCAGGCCTTGACCTTCTCCTCCTCGGTCAAATAGCAGGTCTCGATGATAACCTTGACCTTCGCTCCCTTCTCGTGGGCGACCTTTACAACCTCCGCTATGTCCCTCTTAACGTAGTCATAGTCCCTATCCTTAAGGGCACCTATGTTGATGACCATGTCGAGTTCATCGGCACCGTCCTCAAGGGCCCTCTTGGCTTCAAAGACTTTAACTTCCGTTGGCGTTGCCCCAAGGGGGAAACCTATGACGCTGGCGACCTTAACGTCGGCCTTTTTCTCGCGCAGGTAGTCTTTGGCGAGCTTGACGCGATAGGGATTTACACAGACGGCATAGAAGTTATACTTTATCGCCTCATCGCAGAGCTTGATTATGTCCTCCTTTGTGGCGTAGGGCTTCAGGTTTGTGTGATCAATGTAGCGCGCAATCTCTCGGGCGTTCATCACAACCACCTAACGCTAGATAGATAAGAAGAGATATTTAGCGTTTTCTCCCCCAGAAGAAGCAGAGAACGGGAAGAACTCTCAAGGACGCCCATTCAACTTTCTAAGAACGTTCACAAGACGCATCTCAACACTAGGCTCGCCCAAATCGGGCTTAACTTCTCCCCGCGCTATGGCGTCAAGAACCTCAACCGCGTTATCCCAGCCCTCTTCAAGTGTTTTCCCCTTCGGAATCGGATTCCTCAGCACGTGCCACCTGCCGGTTTCCTCCGCGTAAACGAGAACCCTCGGGATGTAGTCTATGTCAAGGAACGTGTTGTCGAGACTCAGTTCGATTCTCAGGCCGTCCAGCTCGATGTAACCCTCCTCGCGGAGCTTCCTTTTCCAGTCCATGGAAGGGCCTTCCCTTGGCAGTTTAAAAGCCCATCGCCAAGTTTATATTTGAGGAAAAAGAATATCACCCGAGGTGATTAGCATGGAGAACCCGTTCGAGATTACAGCCGTTATAGCTAGGGAAATCCTCGACAGCAGGGGAAACCCCACCGTTGAGGTTGAGGTCTACACGCCGGTTAGCATGGGGCGAGCAGCGGTTCCGAGTGGAGCTTCAACTGGAACCCACGAAGCGGTGGAGCTCCGCGACGGTGGAAAGCGCTACCACGGAAAGGGCGTTAGAAGGGCAGTGGAAAACGTCAACAAGATTATTGCCCCCGAGATTATAGGCATGGACGTCACGTGGCAGAGGGACATTGATACCCTCATGATAGAGCTCGACGGAACCGAGAACAAGAGCAACCTCGGAGCAAACGCTATCCTAGGCGTTTCCTTAGCGGTCGCAAGGGCAGCAGCGAACGCTTTGGGTTTACCACTCTACCAGTACATCGGAGGGACCAACGCCTACATCATGCCGGTTCCGATGAGCAACGTCATCAACGGTGGTGTTCACGCGGGCAACGAGCTCGACTTCCAGGAATTCATGATAATGCCCGTCGGAGCCAAGAGCTTCCGCGAGGGCATAAGGTGGGTGAGCGAGACCTACCACACCCTCAAGAAGGTTATAGCTGAGAAATACGGAAAGAACGCCGTCAACGTTGGCGACGAGGGTGGCTTTGCCCCACCGCTCAAAGAGCCAAGCGAAGCTCTGGATTTGCTCACGGAGGCCATAGAGGAGACCGGCTACAAGGTCGGCGACGAGATTGCCTTTGCCCTTGACCCGGCTTCCAGCGAGTTCTTTGACGAAAAGCTCGGCAAGTACGTTGTTGCGGGTAGAGAATACGACAGGGGAGAGCTCCTCGAGCTCTACAGGGAGCTTGTATCGAACTACCCGATAGTTTCCATTGAAGACCCGTTCCACGAAGAGGACTGGGAGGGCTTCGTCGAGATAACCAGGGAGCTCGGAAAGAAAATACAGATAGTCGGCGATGACATATTCGTCACGAACCCGAAGAGGATAAGGAAGGGCATAGAGCTCGGAGCGGCCAACGCTCTCCTGCTCAAGGTCAACCAGATTGGAACGCTGAGTGAGGCCATAGATGCCGCCTACACCGCCTTCAGGGCCGGCTATGGAGTTGTGGTTTCCCACCGCTCTGGAGAGACCGACGACACCTTCATAGCGGACCTTGCCGTTGCGCTCAACACGGGCCAGATAAAGACCGGCGCTCCCGCCAGGATGGACAGGAACGCGAAGTACAACCAGCTTATAAGGATTGAGGAGGAGCTTGAGGGAATCGCCCACTACCCGGGCAAGAAGTTCCGCAACCCCTTCCTCTGATTCTCCAAATCCGTCCAGTTGGGTTTTTAATTCCCTTTTTCTAATTTCCAGCGGGTGAAGGGATGAAAAAGCTCAAAATCTACATCCCAGGCATAAAATTCCCCTCAATCTCAGCTACGGGCAACGTCTGCGCCCTGAACTGCGCCCACTGCGGGAGGCATTACCTGGAAGGCATGAGGAAGCCCAGAAAGGGGGGGCTCGTTGACTTCTGCCTCGACCTTGAGCGCTCTGGAGGAGTGGGCTGTCTGCTGAGCGGGGGAATGGACGCTCGCCTAAAGGTGCCCCTCGACTTCTATGCCGATGAGATAAAGGAGATAAAGGAGAGAACAAATCTGAAGCTCAACGCTCACGTTGGTTTTATTGACGAGAACGATTTGGAGTGGCTCAGGTGGGTTGACGTGGTTTCCCTCGACTTCGTTGGCGATAACGAAGTGATAAGGCGCGTTTACAAGATAGACAAGACGGTGGAGGATTACCTCAAAATCCTCGACATGCTCACTGAAAACGGTATCAGGGTAGCGCCACACATAACGATAGGCCTCGACTTCGGGAGAATCCACTGGGAGTACAAAGCCATAGACATGCTCGTTGAATACCCCATAGACGTCCTCGTTCTGGACGTTCTTATTCCAACGAAAGGAACCGAGATGGAGAACGTTCTAAAACCTTCAGTGGAGGAAAGCCTGAAGGTTGTCGAATACGCGCGCGGGCGCTTTGACGGGGAGCTGAGCATAGGTTGCATGCGCCCGCTCGGAAGGTGGCGGTTGGAATTCGACAGGGGAGCTGTTCTGACGGGCGTTGACAGGCTGACGAACCCGCCGAGAAGAGTTATAGAATGGGCAAAGAAAATCAGGGACGTTGAGATAATTTACGAGTGCTGTGTGATGTAGGGGCTCATCCATCCTCGCGTCATCATAAAATCAGAAAGGAGAACGCCAATCATCGCCCTCAGAGTTCCTCCTTGACCGTAACGAAGGACACCATGGTAACCGTCTGTCCTATGCCCTTTATTTCCCTGAGCTTGTCAACGACTATTTTACCGACTTCCTCTGAACTGGGGGCGCGGACTTTTATCAGCAAATCCCACTCACCGGCTATTATGTGAACCTCGTAGACACCCTCGAGAGACGCTATCCTTTCCGCAACTTCTCTCTGGCTCAGCCCCGCATCAGGGTCGTATCTGGCCAGTATGAAGGCCGTCGTTCCGAGGTTAAGCTTCTTGTAGTTCGGCTTAACCGTGAACTTCTCGATTATCCCTTCCTCGAGAAGACGCTTAATCCTGTAGTGGACAGTCGTCCTCGGAATGCCGAGCTTCTTGCTGAGGCTCGCTATGTTCTCCCTCGCGTTTTCCTTCAGCTCTTTCAAGAGCTTCATGTCAATTGCATCGAGGTTACCCGCCATCGCGACCCCCTTCGTCATCTATTCAACTGTATTTGCATATGGTTGATTGGATTGCTTATTTAAAGGTTTTCCCTTAACCATTGGGCAAAAGCCTCAAGGGCCCTTCCGCGGTGGGAGATTCTGTTCTTCTCCTCGGTTGTCATTTCGGCAAAGGTCTTATCGAATCCATGAGGCTTGAACACTGGGTCGAAGCCGAAACCAAACTTCCCCCTCGGCTCGGTCGTTATTTCCCCTTCAACCCTTCCGGTGAAGAGGTGTAGTTCGCCATCCCAGTAGGCTATGACGCTCTTGAAGTGGGCTCTTCTGTTTGTTTCTCCCTCAAGGAGCTTGAGAATCCCCTGATAACCCAGTGTCCTGTAGACGTAAGCCGAGTAGACACCGGGGAAACCGTTAAGGGGCTCAACGAACAGGCCTGAATCGTCGAGAAAGAAAGGCTCCTTAATTCTCTCCGCCAGCCACATCACTCCGTATTCCGCAACTTCCTCAAGCGTATCCGCCTGTATCTCTGGATACTCAAAGCGGAGCTGGTAGACCTCAATCCCGAGGGGTTCGAGATACTTCCTGGCCTCTTCGACCTTGCCCGGGTTAGAAGTCACAAACGCCAGCCTCATACAACCACCTGAGAAGAGGGGAAAAGAAAGGTTAAAAGTTTAGTCAATGGTGTAGCCGATTTTCTCGACGAGCTCCCTCCTCTCTTTCCTCTGCTCCTCGGTCTCAATCTTGTTGGCAGCTTTACCATCAACGATTCCAAGGACGCTCCTGCCGAGGTCGGTCTCGGCCACTATGACCTGGAATGGGTTCTCGCTGGCGCCGTAGACCATCGCCACGGCCGGGTGGTTCTTAACGGTGTTGAGGACGTTAATCGGGAAGGCGTTCTTCATGAGGATTACGAAGACGTGACCGGCACCAATCTTAACCGCGTTCTTTGCCGCGAGCTCTTCAAGCTCCTTGTCGTTGCCCGTAAAGCGGGTCAGCTGGGGTTTCGCCTCGTTCATCGCTATACCGAACTTTATTCCCGGAACAGCCGTGAGAAGGGCCCTCGCCAGGTCATCAACCGTGAATATCGAGAAGTTACCCTGTCCGATTATGACTTCAACCCCCTCGGGTTTTTCGATGTCAACTACCTCAATCTTCACCATTGCCATCACCGGAAGAATTTTAATACTCCAGCGATATAACTTTTTCCGCTCCGGTGGTGCCGATAATGGGCGGTGTGAAGGAGGATGAAATTGAGTTCCTCGTTGAAATTCTAAGCAAGTATCCCCTCGAAAGCCTCAGAAAGATAGCGTCAGCTGAGGGGTTGGATTATTACAGGTTGAAAAGAATTTACGACAAGTATTATGGCAAGTATCTCGTGGTGAGCGCAACCTACAACGTAAGGCTTCTCGGCCTGAAGAGCTTCGTTGGTTTCCTGAGCGTTCCGGCGGATAGACTCCTTGAGGTTGCAAGCAGGATGACAAAAAACCCCTTCATCGGTTACGTTAATCCGGCCTTTGGCTTTAAAAATGGCCTGTCCATAATATTCTACGTCCCCAAGGAGCAGGTGAAGGATATAGACGAAATGCTCTCCAAATATTCCGACGACTTCGAATACTACGAGGTCTGGGCATATCCGCCCCCTGAGAAGCCGAAGAAGTGGGGTTCCTGGGAACTGAGTTACGACTACGCGATTCTTATGGACATTCTCAAGTGGGACGCGAGAACGCCGATGAAAAAGATAGCGGAGAGCTTGGGAAAAACCAGACCAACGATACGGTACATGATAAACAGACTCCGGGAAAAGAAAATCCTTGTCGGCTTCTTCCCCCTCGTTGATATGAACATCCACGACAGAGGGGTTATCGGTATAACGAGCGAGCTAAGAGAGGAAGTCCTTGAGAAGTTCAGGGAACACGAAATCTCCGCCGGTTATCTTCCGGGCAGGGGGTATCTCCTCGAATGGTTTTTCTCCTCTAAAGAGGATATGGGAGAAAAGGTTCTCGAGTTCAGCGCCTACGTTGAGAAACTGCTCATCGAGTACTTTGAGCCGACTTTCAAGGAGTTAAACGACAAAAACAAGAGGACGGCCTTTCAGAGGATGGTAAAGAAAGATGGAAGTGGATACCGCTCAATCCTTGAGTTCTAAGGTAGCATAGGACAGTATTCCATTCCGTCTATTTCGCCCGTTGCCTGATACTCAAGCGCCCTGCAGTCGTGGCAGATGTACTTGAAGGGGCACGTGGAACAGGCCGGTATCTTGTCTTTTGTCATCTTCCAGAAGGCCCTCAACCGTTTCTTTCTGATGGCCTCCTTAAGGGTCATTTTGGTGAGGTCGCCAACGACGTAGTTCCTCAGGAGGGGACATGGCAGGACGTAGCCCTCAACCGTAACGGCAACCGTTCCGGAGAGACAGTCATGGTAACGCTCTGTGCTCGGGTTGTAAATCCTGCGGAGTTCAATGACGTTGAAGTCCAGCTTTCTGACAGAGCCAGGGAAGAGAACATCAACGTAAACTTCCCCGTTAAAGTTGCCGAGGAGGGCTTCGTTCATCTCTTCATGCCTGACCGTTAGAAGTGCACCGTGGAGCCAGGGATAGGCCGAGAGTTCATCCAAAGTGTGCTCCGGATAGCTGAGCTCCGCTATGAACTTGACCCCCTCAACAGGAGTAATCTTATCGAGGTCATCGATAAGAACAACCGCATAAACCTCAGGAAAATCAAGCTCGCTCGCAAACACAGCGAGTGCAAGGAGTGTCTCAACGTTGTCGTAGTTTGTCAGCCAGAGTTCTTTACCCCCGAGCTTCCTGAACTCGAGGATTACCTCCTTCATTCTCTCAATGCTCATCGGCTCCCTTCGGAGAATGAACCTGTTGTTGCCGATGCAACCTATCGAACGGGGTATTCCTTCGACCTCCGAGAACTTTCCCCTGCCACTTCCAATCTGAAATATAAGGCGCTCAAGTTTACCGTTGTGTATTTTTACCGACCACGGCGGTTTTGAAACGCTTACAACCGTCCTTCCCGGAAAGGCCTGGGGAGTTGGAACAACGTGAACTGCCTTCTCCATCATTGCCCACCGTAGAAATGGTCGTAAAAGCCATATTTATACTTTTTCTATTCGGATTTTGCTAACCACTGTATTTAGTATGCAAAAAACGAAAAATTCAGACCGGAACCTGCTTGTCACCCTCTATCCAGAAGGTCCCCTCGGTGGTAACTTCCTTTTTCCAGACCGGAACCCTCTTCTTTACCTCATCCAAAGCCCACGAGCATGCCTCGAAGGCCTCCTTTCTGTGCTTCGCGCTGGCAACTATGAGAATAGTGTCCTCACCAACGGGTAACTCGCCGTAGCGGTGCCATATGAGCATGTCGAGGATTGAAAACCGCTTAAGGGCCTCTTCCCTGATGCGCTCCATCTCCTTTTCAGCCATCTCGGGATAGGCCTCGTAGATGAGCTTTTGAACCCTTTTTCCGTGGCTCTCGTTCCTGACCTGGCCGAGGAAAACCACATAGGCGCCACTCTCGGGGACACGGAGAAATTTTATGGCCTCATCAACGCTGAAGGCTTCCTTAGTAAGTCTGACCTTCACCGAAACCACCACCTAAACATCACCCGGAAGGTTTAAAGTTTTCATCCCCCGAGCGGAAAAGGGTGGGAAGATGAGAAAGCTCTTAACCCTGCTCTTAGTTTTGGTCGTGCTCTCAGCCGGATGCATAGGCGGGGGCTCAAATAACGCAACGACCGTGGGCGGGAATACAACTCCAGTGAAAACCAGCTCAACACAGGTTTCAACTACCAGTCCAAAGAAGGAATCCTCAATAAATCCCCTTAAAGCCCTTGAGGCGATAAAACAGTACACCTACGAGGAAAACGCGACGGCCGAGCTAAACATAGAGATGAAAACCGGGAACATCACCCAGAGGACTAACGTAAGTCTCGTTGTATACGAAAGGGGATACGTGGATCTCGAGGACAAAAGGGCCCGGATAGAGACGAGAACAACGACCCTGCCAGACAACGTGACCCTCAACACGACCTGGGTAATCATAGGCCAAAAGGTCTACGTGGAGAACTTCGGGAACGTCACCGTCGAGAACGACACTTCATTCTGGAAAATTAACCCGGTTTCACTGGCGAGGGAACTCCTCAGGCTCAAACCCGTGGGCAACTACACCGAGAACGGCACGCTGGTTCTCACGTATTCCGTCCCCGGAGAACTGATAATCCCCCTCGCGGAGCTCTACTTCACGACGCCGGACATGAACACAACGGTTACAGACGCCACCGCGGAGCTGTACTTCACCGAAAAGGGCTTTACCGGAATGAAGCTAACCTATGAGATTGTTGCAACGACCACAACGGCCGGCCTTGGAGGAGAAATCAGCGTCAGGGAAAAGGGCCTGTGGAGGGGCAAAATCGAAATAACCTCCGTAAACGAAAAGAAGGAAGTCAAGGCGCCGTCTACCTGAGCTCCACTACATCAAAGGTGTTGTAGGCCAAATCAACCAGGAGGAGCTTGTTGAGCAGGGGCTCCCCAAGGCCCGTCAGGAGCTTTATTACCTCCATCGCCTGAATTGAACCTACAACCCCGGCCGTCGCGCCGATTATGGGGAACTTCCCCTTCTTTTCCCTGACACTCGGGAAAATCTCGCGGAGGCTCTTGGTTTTTCCGGGGAGGATTGTCGTAACCTGACCAAAAGTCCCCTCGACGGCACCGTGAACGAGCGGGATTCCCTTTTTCTGGGAGTATTCATCCAGGAGAAAGCGCGTTTCAAAGTTGTCGAGGCAGTCAACTATGACGTCAACGCCATTGAGAACCTCCCCGATGTTGTCGCGTGTTAGTCTTCCCACGAAGGTCTCTATTTTTATGTCGGAGTTGAAACGCTCCAGCTTCCATTTGGCGGAGAGGGGCTTTGGATTCCTGCCTACGTCCTCCTCCCAGTGGAGTATCTGCCTGTTCAGGTTGCTGAGTTCAGGTTCCTGCTCGTCTATCAAAAGGAGCGTGCCCACCCCAGCGGCGGCGAGGTAATAGGCAACGGGACTACCGAGACCGCCGACGCCGACGACGGCCACCCTGGCTTGTTTAAGCTTCTCCTGACCCTCAACCCCAAAGACCATTATCTGCCTGTCGTACCTTTCCAGTTCCCTATCGCTCAGCATCTCAACCACCGCTCACCGGTGGGAATATTGCAACAATGTCACCATCGCGGAGAACCTCGTCAAAGCGAACGTAACGGCCGTTTCTGGAGACGTTTACGTCGGCCAAATCGTCCTCCTCGGCGAAGACCTCGTTTTTCAGAACCGGATGCCTCTCCTTGAGAATCTCGATGAGTTCCCTAACAGTTATCCCGTCTGGAACCTCAAGTTCCTCCTCGCTTTTGCCAACCAGGGAGCGGTAGCGCGCGAAGTAGCGGACGGTGACTTTCATGCCAACCACCGGGAAAAGTTGGAGGGGAAGTTAAAAAGGGTTTGGCGGTAAGTTAGTAGTTTGAGCTCACGTTATTCTCTGAGAGAGTACTTTCCGAGGCAGTTCGATTTTTAGCCAGAGGAACGTTAGGATGTAGTGCAAGGTTATGAGAGGCACCAGAGATACTAAAAAACCAAACTGCTCCACCAGAGCCAAGGGCGCAAGCAACGGGTAGGGAAGTTTAAGTAGATAATAATATCTTCGGCACTTCGCATCGGGTATTTTCTTTGACTCAAAATAAAAAAGAAACGCCAGATAAACACCAAAATATCCAATCAGGACTGACACTATTATCCCGACCCTATAAAACAATGCAATGGCCATTAATGTGACCAACAGTGGCAACATAACGCTCTGAGATTTAATGCTTCGCTCCCGCAAACCGGTATAATCGGCGTCAAAGAACACCACAGTTATGGACGTGAAAACGGCCACCACAAAGGCACTCAAAAGGGGACTGGCACCATTACGGGAGAATCCCGCCAAAAGAGAAACAAATATCTCACCAAAGATTAAGATGGGTCAGCGTCCTGTGGATTGACTTGCTTATCTTCAGATTGACCAGTGAAATGAAAAGAAGGATATAAAGCAGGTACTCCCAGACCATGTGAATCACCTTCCTCTAGACCCTTCCAATGCCCTAACAAATTGTATTGAGGGGATTTAAACCTGGCTTTTAAAGTTCTTTCTTGCTACATTCAGCAAAGCGTTGGAAGATGATGAAAGCGCGAAAGGAACCTCCAATTGCCATTAACTCCCCGGTAAATCTACAGAGAATAAAGAGGGCCCAATCTTTCCAGAACATTACTGAGATTCACGTAACACGAGACGTGTGTATTCTCTTTTGAGCACGTAAGCGTAGAGCACCGCCCACAGAATATTACTCAGATAAGTGCTAAGCTTGGGAGGATTATCAACGACATATGCTAGATAAAATACAACAAAGCCACTTACCAGCACAGGAGTGGGTAGTTTCTTTGTACTAAGAACCCACCAAACCTCCACACCCCAGAGCAGAGCCAGGGAGACCTGGATGAATATGGAGGGCTTAAGAATCCCGCAATAGCTCCAGCAGTAGGCGTTTAAAAGAGCCTCAAACAACAACAGCGCTAGCGGAAGTAAAAGGAGGATGGTGAACATAAAGTTATCCCACGTGAAATCTTTCATCCGTCCTCTCCCCGGTGTATATCATTTCCACCGATGCAACTGAACATAGTAATATAAACTTTTCCCAACCAAAGCACGTCAAAAAGTCCCGTGTTTTCAAACCTAACTTACCTTCAGGTAATCTCGCATTTCAGACCAAATTCCCATCATAAGCAATAGATAGTTAAGACCCAAAGACGGCCCAAGCAACCCCAACACGAGAACGCCCAGCCCGAATCCAATCAAATATCCCAGCAACTTACTTTTCGAGAGGAAAGTGTATGTCCACGAAACAGGCCTATAAATGAAAAACGAGAAAATAATCATGGCTACGGCAAAAATCAAATCCTTCCACGTTGAAACGGCGAGCATAGCGTATCCCACCGAGAACAGCAACAGGACGAACCACACATGCAAACTCACAATTTCCTCTTCCCCAAATTCTTTTGCAAGGGCCTTATTTATGAGTTCTCTCTTGAATATCCAGTAATAGGCCACCCAGAAATATGCGGGAAAAATATACAGAAGTGTTTGAAGATTCCTTGAGCCATATTTAAGCCCGCGGGTGAAAAAATAAAGAGAAACAAAGAAGGAAACCAAGGTAAGTAGTTTGTTAGGTATCTCCATAACTCATCCCCCTATAATGTTATTGCTATCACTGTCGGACGGTCTCGGCCCAAAGAACCAATCATGAAAATCTGCAATGCCCAGAATGAGATTTATTGGACCCCATATTGCTTTCCCAAGAGTTTTTGCACCTGTTTTAGTTGTAATTTTTGTTGGAGTTTTGAGGAGAGCAAGTACATCTCTTATATCATTAGGGACTTTTTTACCTCTTATTAACTCAGAGACTACAGCCTTGCCCCTCTTTGCAGTTTTAGCTAGCTCTTTAAGATCTGAGGGCGTAACAATTTCAAACGTGTCACTAATCGATATTCCATTATCAAACTTAACGGTTACGAGATAGTAGTACCCAGCAAACCTGTCCTTAAAGCTCTCCTTGAAAACCCATCTGTCGATTGGGTCCCACGGTCTCTCTCCAAAGTAGTAGTTTGCCAGAGCATCATCGATTTTTATTGAGAATGACAAGCTGTGAGTATAGTGGGGGATCAACTTTATTTCCTCCTGCTCTACCCAGACACTACTTAGATTTACCGGCCACACTTTCTTACCCCCAAAGTCAATCTCCTTCAGATGTAGAGTTATATTCTTTTGCTTTACTAAGGTCAAGTGAACAGTACAATGGGCTTCATCATCAATGGCCACAGTATCCGGACAGTCCATTGTGACGATAACAGGCCCGGACTGAACAACATTAACCTTTGCACTAGCCATCTCTACACCACCAATTATAAGATGTAGAGTCATATTCTTTGAAACGTGCTCTAGGGTAAAGTTCTGAACCATAGTTCTGTCGTGCCCGATAGTGAGTACTCTACCATTAATAGTATAGTCAGGCTCAAAAATTTCGCAAGGATATGTAATTGGTCCTGCTACAGAATAATCCTTTTTAGGCCACAGGATTAGACCACGGTCATCAACTACCTTGATAGTTCCCTGATAAAAGCACTCATTAGAATTATGGTTCTCAACCCTTATTTTCACGCTCACCGCCCCATCAACATTAACAGGATTGGGAGCAACATCAAGCCAGGCATACAACCCATCAGGGTCCCTAGCAACTTTCAAACTGCCACTCCACGAGTCCTCCCATAGCTCCTGCCCATTCACAAGCCTGTAGAGCTTAACAGTGTAATTGTGTTCTCCCGCCTGAGCAACCCAGTAAAGAGTCACGGAAGCACCGGAAGTGCTAACGTTAACCGGCTTCGAATCCCTAAGCTTACCATCGATATAAAGCTTAACCAAAGCCCTCTGAGTGCTTGGATACCTGTTGCCTATTTTGACATTAAAGCCCACCGTATCCCCTTCCTTTGGATAATCCTTCTCGGGAGTCGCGTTGATTATCCAGAGCCTATAATCGTTTGAACTTCCAGAACTTGCGCTTACGTGAACTGTTCCACTAACGGTTTTAGAGTTATTTCCAAAGTAAAAAGTCACTGAATACCTGTAGTCACCAGCTTTAGGATACGAAACAGTCGCTATAGTGGTCGTTGAAGATGATGAAGCTCCAACTGTGAGATTGCCCGAGTAGTGCATCGTTGAAACCACGCCGTTCTCGTCGGGGAGGTCAAGGTGTGCCTTCCAGTAACCCCTAATGGCAACATTATTACTATTCTCAACCGAGAGCTTAAACGTAACATGACCACCAGCCGAAACGGAGGAAGGTTGAGGAGTTAAATAGACATGAACGTTGCTTGCTTGGAGGAAGTCATCGTAGGTGACCCTGAAGTAGAAGGATTTTGAAAGCTCCTGTTCTCTGGGTCCGGAGGCTGGAACTGGAGAAGTTGAAGCTGAGGAGGGCGAAACAGGAGCTGAGTTAGGGGTTGGAGAATCCGTAGAAACGTAGGTTATCTTAATGTTTCCATTAATCACAACACTGTCCCCAGGGGCCGTTATGGTGTCCGAACTGATGAAAGTTTTTGACTCCCACTGGTGCTGGCCGGTAGCTAGGGTTGAGTAGTGGATAGAATCTGTTCCATCCGGAGTTGTGAGAGCAATGCTCACATCCGAAATCTGGTTCCTCTCAACCGAGAACTCGACTCTTACCTTGTACTCCACGTGGCCGTCCGGACGGAGACTCTTCTCAAGGGTTACTTGAACGCCGTCGATGTACCCGTAGTTGCTGTTAACATTTAGGGCCATATCAGTCGGCTGGGAAGTACTGGACTGGAGTGAGGGAAGCGTCTCCCCGGAAGTGGAGAGGGCAACGTCACACTTACCAGGAAGGCATGGAAGTATAGGAGACGGTGAAGGAGAAGGTTGTGGGAAGGCACTCTGCTTAACATAGGTAACGAGTGCATCCTTAAGCTCCGCAACTTCCCTGTTGAGCATCGCCTTGACCTCTGGATTGTTGTTTCCAAGTTTAATTGCATTAACTAGGACATAAACCCTGCGGACTTGCTTGTAAGCTTCGAGAGCATTAGGCCAGTAGTAGTCCTTTGTGTAGAGGGCAAGTTGGTTGTTCACGATTCCGTTTTCGGCAACATCACGGACAATAATGCCTCCACCGCTCACGGTCGTCAGGGGAGAACCAAGGAGCAGGGAATCCATACCCTTCACAAGGGAATCAAGATAGAAGGACATTCCGTTCACATCACCGGAGAGGTAGGCATGGTAGAACTTCGACCACTGGTTTGCAAGGTCAGGAACGACTTGTTTTTTGGCGTTCTTGTAGGTATTCATTGCGTCGGATTCCGACTTCCCGGGGTTTGACCACTTCCACTTTTCAAGTGCCCACGTTTCGTAGTCAGCGTATTTAAAACCTACGAGCACAAATGCCCGGGAGAAGTTCGTGAGAAAACTCCCCATGTCGAAACCGCCGGTTATGTTGTCGGCGTTTTTGGCTATGTACTCCTCAAGGGCCTTAATCTCCTCGTCGGTCCAACCCTGGGCCTTCAACTCGTTTACGGTCTCCTCAGGAAGGCCATTTTTGCTGATGTTCTCTGCCATCCTTCTCAGCTCATCGGCAGAGTAGTAGAGTTTTACACCGGATTTCTTCAGCTCCTCCAGAGCAAGCCAGATTTGGGCGGAAATGTTGGCGGAGTTGAGCTCGCCCTCTCTGGAGTTGTCTATCAGCCTTCTGGCAAGGGTTGCGTTGGGATTTCCGCTGGAGAGGCTCTCGTTGAAGGAAACGACAAGGTAGGCCTCATTGTTGAGGATTCTCCAGAAATCATCGTACACTTTGTTGTCACTAACCTCGGTTGCCAGAACCAGCGGTGTCAACATTAGTGCCCCATAGACCAGAGCACCCACCATCATTCCTATTATTAACACTCCAAACCATCGTCTCATATGACCACCGAGCATTGGAAAAAGAATGCACTAAAAAAGTTTTCTTTTGCAATTTTGATTACTCGTACAAAATCACAAAACAACATTGGAAAACTGACGAAAAGTAAATCACCAGGGGACGCTCTTCCAGCCCATCTTGTAGGCGAAGTAGTTAGCTCCCCAGTGGATAAAGGGCGAGACAACGAGTAGGAATATAATCTGACCGCTGGAAAGGGTTTTTACCGGATAGGCGAAGGCAAGTGCACTTATCAAGAAGCCGAGCTGGTCGAGGCCTATGGCCGGAGCACCCCTCGGCAGGTTAGCGCGCCTCTTGAAGAAACTACCAACTAAGTCACCGAAGAGGGCTCCAAAGGAGAGCAGGAAAGCGAGCTTCACCGCCGTCGAGAGGCTCCCATAAAAGCCCGGCGTTATGAAGTACTGGATTACCCCAACGAGGGTCCCTATGGTAACGCCCCCTATAAAGCCCCTCCATGTCTTTCCATCGCCGAGGAGCCTCCTTCCGTCCCTCCACTTTCTCCCGCCGTCTATCGGCCTTCCACCACCAACTAGAACCGGTGAAGCGTTTGCAAAGTAAGCGGGAAGGATGTACCAGAAGGCCCAGAACAACGACTCCAGCCCCATTATACCACCAAAGTGAGAAGTCGGGAACCTTTTATAAGGGTTGGGGCGCTATTTTATGAAAAGGGTGGTTGCCATGATAAAGAAACTCATCGGGATAATAATCCTGATTATAATCCTCTGGGGAGTATACGTTGCCTACTCAGTTACGACTTCACCGCCCGTCTTCAAGGCCCGCTGGGGTCAGGTCACCGAGGAAAAGACGGAAATAGTAATCACAGGGAAGTTTCAGAGGCCCCTTCTGGTTCCGGCAAAGGTTGACAACCTGACGATGTACTTCACCGGCGTCAAGGTAGCGGAGCTGGAGAAGTTCGACTACAACCCGACTAAAACAAACGTAACCCTCGTTATTGCCCTCAGCAACCCAAACCTGATTAGGGCCTTCGCCAATTATCTAAACGGGGGACAGAAGGGATACTTTGAGATAGACATAGCCGGAAAGGCCCTGAGCGTTATACCATTCAACTTCAAGGTGAAGGAAAACTTCACAATGGACATCCTCGACAAGCTAAACTTCACGGCCGAGAGCAAACCGGTCCTCGGCGGACTGGCTGAAACACCAGCACTCCTTGGAACGAAGGTTAGGTGGCTCGGCGAAGAAAAGAACAAAGGCCGTCTGGACGTTGAGATGCTCCTATACAACCCGAACTCGTTCCCGATTCCGGTAACAAACCTGACCTTCAACCTCTACGCGAACGGAATCAAAATAGGAACCGGCTACCTCAAAGAGGGCAAGATTATCCCGGCGAACGGTTATGCGAAGCTCGACGCCATCGTGGTGATAGACGAGAACCAACTGCCCAAGGTCTGGGCAATCCACGTCAGGAACGGAGAGAGGAGCAAAGTTGACGTCGAGATAATGCTGTCAGCGAACCTCGCCGGAAGGAGCATAGAGATACCACTGAAAACGGAGAGCGTGGAGGTGCAGACCCACATCATGGAGGACATCAACAAAGCACTGGAGAACATCACGAGAAGATGAACTTTTTAAGTCCCTTTCCTTTTCTCCTACGGTGGGCGAGATGAAGGTTAAAGAAATCCACGAGTTTCTGAACAGGATGTGGGGGGATATATTCACGCTCAACGAGGAGCTAAAGCGCGAGCTTCCCGAGAGGGGGTTTAAGGTTGAAGACGTCGAGGAGGTCTTCGGGGCCTACGTCTTCATAGACGGAAGCTGGGAGGTCATGAACTATCCACATCCTGCCTTCGAGGTAAAGCCCCAGATTGAGGTCGGCGCAACGCCGGAGAACTACTATTTCGTCGTTGCAATTCCAAAGGAACGGCTGAGCGAGGGCTTTCTGGGCCTCTTTCTGGAGCTCTTTCCGAGGAGCTTCATCTACGGTTCCGAGAACTTCCTGAGCGATTTCTACAACTGGAGAAGGGACGGAAGGGTTTCGCCGAGGGAAGTCATTGAAAGGATTGAAGAAAGCGATGAGAAGGTCCTCCAGTTTGAGGCCAACTTCGGAAGCGTTGAAGCGCTTAAAAAAGGCCTTGCGAGGCTGATTGACCTTGGACGGGAGTGGGAAATCTTCGACCTTTGAGGCCTTTCCGGCGGAGCTGAGGGACTACTACAGGAGACTCTTCGGGGGGGAAGCGGAGGAGATAATGACCTCCCTGAGGACTCCTGTGGAGAAATACTACATCCGTGTTAACACCCTGAAGACCAGCAGGGAGAAGCTGATGCGAATCCTCAGGAGGGAAGGTTTGAAGCCCCGGAGGAGCCCGTACCTCAAGGAGGGGATATACTTCGAAAGGGAGGGGCCGAACTTCCCAGATGATTACGAGCCGGGTTTACCCGTGGTGAGAGCCAACAAGTTCGCGAGCGAGAGCGTCTATCAGGGTGCCAACCTCTATGCCCCGGGCGTCCTCCAGGCGGATAAGGGGATAAAGCCGGGCGACGAGGTGGAGATTAGGGACCCCTGGGGGCTTCTCGTTGGAATAGGCATTGCTAGAATGAGCGAGAAGGAGATGGTCGTCTCGACGAGGGGCCTGGCCGTTGAGGTAACGTTGCCCAAGTTCAAACTTCCCAGTCTGAGCGAACTTGAGAGCTTTAAGGAGGGCCTTTTCTACGCCCAGAGCCTTCCCTCCATGGTAACCGCGAGGGTCCTTGAGCCGAGCGAGGAAGATTTAATAATCGACATGGCGGCCGCTCCGGGCGGAAAAACCTCTCACATAGCCCAACTCATGCAGAACAGGGGCGAGATTATAGCGATTGACAAATCGCGCAACAGGCTGAGGAAGATGGAGGAAGAGCTAAAAAGGCTTGGCGTAAAGAACGTGAAGATGATAAGAATGGACTCCCGAAAACTGCCGGAGCTCGGGATAAAGGCCGACAAGATACTCCTCGATGCCCCCTGCACCGCGCTTGGGATAAGGCCAAAACTATGGGAGAGCAGAACCCCAAAGGATATAGTGGCAACGGCCAGGTATCAGAGGGCCTTCATATGGGCGGCCATAAAGTCCCTGAGGAAAGATGGGGTTCTGGTTTACTCGACGTGCACAATCTCGCTGGAAGAAAACGAGGCCAACGTGAAGTTCATGCTGGAGAAGGGCCTGAAACTTGAGGAACAGGGTCTCTTCATAGGTTCAAACGGAATAGGGCTTGAAAAAGTCCAGAGGTTTTATCCTAACAGGCATCTAACACAGGGTTTCTTCATAGCCAAGCTCAGGAAGGTGTGACCATGAAGAAAAAATATTCCCTCCTCGCCCTTGGAATAGCGATAATCGCGCTCCTGCTCTGGTGGGCGGGGATAGGGGAGGTAGCCGAGATACTGAAGAAGGCAAGGGGAGAGTATCTAATCCTCGCAGTCATTATGTACTCCATGAGTCTAGTGACGTGGGGCCTGCGCTGGAGGGTTCTGCTCAAGGCCCTCCACGTCGATGCCAGCTTCACAAAGATACTCCTGGCCCTACTCGCGGGAATCTTCGTGAACAACATAACCCCTGGGGCGAGGGGCGGGGGAGAGCCAGTAAGGATGTACTTTCTGGCGAAAGAGACCGAGAAGCCCTACGGTCAGGTCTTCGCAACGGTGATGATGGACAGAATACTTGATTTGGTTCCGGTTATAGTTATGCTCGGTATCTCAACGGCCTACGTTTACAAACTCGGCTCGCTTTCGCTAACCCTAATCCTCGTTCTCCTTGACATGGCCTTCGCTGGGCTTATACTCTTCACCCTAGGAATACTGCTCAGCGAGAGAAAAACCAAGGGCGCTCTCTGGTGGTTTTTCAGGCTGTTTGAAAGGATTACCCCCAGAAGGGCGGACAAATACCGGGAAAGGTTCAAGAGAATTGTTGAAGAAGACGTCCCAAGGTTCCAGAACGATTTTAGATTCCTCATCAAACACAAGGGCACGTTTGCGCTCGCGCTGGTGTATTCAACGGCGTCCTGGATTTTCACCGTGCTGAGGACATACTTCGTTTTTAGGGCGATAAACTTTCCGATTTCTCTGGTAGACGTCATGGTCGTTCAGATGGTGGGCATAGTAATTGGTATGATAAGCGTAATTCCCGGCGGTGCTGGGATAATAGAGACGGTCAACTCAGGCATCTACGTTATCCTCGGAATAAACAAAGAAATAGCCGTAACGGCGACTCTCCTTGATAGGCTAATCTCCTACTGGGCTCCGACTGCAATTGGGGCGGTTGTAACTACCCACTTCGGTGCAAAGCTCAGAAGAAAAAGTTTAATTGGAAAAAGGTAAACAATGGGTTACCATGAAGTTCGGCGTCGTCGCGCGAAGGGACAGGGCAGAGGCGTTAAAGCTGGCCTACAGGGTGTACGACTTCCTGAAGGTTAGCGGGTACGATGTTGTTGTTGACGAGGACACCTACAGGTATCTGAAGGAGTTCGAGGAAGGCGATGTTCTCCCGCTGGAGGAGTTCGACGTTGATTTCATCATCGTCATAGGTGGCGACGGGACCATTCTCAGGGTGGAGCACAAGACGAAGAAGGACATTCCTATCCTGGGAGTTAACATGGGGACACTTGGCTTTCTCACCGAGGTAGAACCCCACGAGACGTTTTTTGCGATAAGCAAGCTCATCGAAGGAGAATACTACATAGACGAGCGCATAAAGCTGAGGGCCTACCTGAACGGAGAAGAGAAAGTCCCCGATGCACTCAACGAGGTTGCAATCCTGACCGGAATACCGGGCAAGATAATCCACCTCCGCTATTACATAGACGGCGGACTCGCAGATGAAATCCGCGCGGACGGGCTGATAATTTCAACTCCCACCGGTTCCACCGGCTACGCCATGAGCGCAGGCGGGCCCTTCGTTGACCCAAGGCTTAGCGTTACTGTGATAGCCCCCCTGGCACCGATAGCTCTGAGCTCCAGGCCGATGGTGGTTCCGGCTGAAAGCAGGATAGACGTGAGGAACATGGCCCTGACCAGGGAGATTGTTCTGGCGATAGACGGGCAGTTCTACACCTATCTTCCCCCCGAAACGGAAATAAGGATAGAGAAATCACCGAGAAAGGCCAAGTTTGTCCGCTTCACGAGGGAGATATACCCAAAATACACGATGAAACTCAAGAAAAGATTTTAGAGTGGCTCGAACTCCTTGAGGAGGAGGGCCTTCTCCTGCTCGCTTAGAACCGAGTCGTCGATGAATATTACGAGGCCGGACCCACTCTGAAGTACAACGTGGTCCTTTAGGTTCGCGAGGAACTTGAAAACCGTTCTGAAGTCGTTGTATAGGAGGAGATACTCCACGCAGTCTATCAAAACGACCGAGCCGGGCCTGTCTCTAACGAACCTGAGAATTACGTCGTGGAGGACGTGGAGGGCGGTTGGCTTTATCCCACCCTCAACCTGCGTTACCCACACCGTTGAAACGTTTTCAAAACCCTGATACATCGATGGGGACCGGGTAACGGCCAGAACAGGAAAGTCAGCATTCTTGAGGAGCTCTATAACGTCCAAAAACCTGTTCTTGGAGAAGACAACGTGAGCACCAAGGGGGGATTTTTTTACACCCTTTGGGGGAGATGGGATGTACTTGTTCTCAACGAGCTTGATGTAGTAAACGACCGTATAAACAACGCCAACGATTGACACAAAGTACAGAACGACTTCAGCCTTGGTGGCAATGTTGGTACAGCAGAAGTCATCAACGAGGTCAAAAATCCTCCCGAGTTCGGCCAGTCCGAGAAAGATGACCGAATACTTCACCATCGTGTTCAAATCCGGGTCATACTTGTTCATTCTCCTGAGCATGAAAACAAAGGCGTAACCTATTGCAAGAAGCAGTATAACGTCAATCACAAACACGTAAACCGGAACAATCAGTCCCATGTCACCTCGACCTCGTCGGTTCTGAACCTCTGCTTGACGACGGTTTCCTCAAGGGAAAACCTGATTCCCGCTTTGAACATCCTCAGACCTGTGTAAGCTATCATCGCGCCGTTGTCCCTGCAGAGGTCGTAGGGCGGGACGAAGAACTCAACGCCCCTGTCCTCGGCCATAATCCTGAGCATCTCCCGGAGCCTGTTGTTCGCGGCAACGCCCCCAACTAGCACAACCTCGTCTTTGCCCGTGTGCGCTATAGCCCTCTCGGTGACCTCAACCAGCGCTGAAAAGGCCGTCTCCTGGAAGGAATAGGCCAGGTCCTCAACGCGGTACTTTCCAGTACGGTATTTCCTGACCGCCTCGGTGAGAACGCCGGAGAAACTCAAATCCATGCCCTTTACGGCGTAGGGAAGCTCTATGTATCTCTCCCCCTTCAGAGCGAGCCTCTCTATCTTCGGGCCTCCGGGAAAGCCTATGCCAAGCTCCCTAGCAAAGGTGTCTATGGCGTTGCCTATGCCTATGTCAAGGGTCTCTCCGAAAACACGGTAGCGACCGCCCTCTAAGGCGAGAACCTGCGTGTTGCCACCGCTGACGTACAGACCGACCGGGTCCTTAACGCCGAACATTTTGGTGATTTCCACGTGGGCTATGCAGTGGTTCACCCCCACTATCGGCTTTCCATAGCGTATCGCCAGCGCCCGCGCGGCCGTGGCAACGACGCGAAGGGCCGGCCCGAGGCCGGGCCCCTGGGAGAACGCTATAATGTCAACGTCCTCAATCGTTATTCCTGCATCATGGAGGGCCTTCCTGAGAAGGGGTTTGAGGAGCCTCGCATGGTGTTCGGCGGCTTCCTTGGGGTGGATTCCGCCCTTCTCGGTTGTTAGAGTATCAAATACGTTGGCCAGAACTTCCTTCTCGGTGACGATTCCAATGCCAAGGGTGTGTGCGGTTCCCTCTATACCTAAAGCTATCATCGTCACCACTGTTGGTGGAGGTATTAAAAAGGTTACCCGAATTGCAGGGAAGAGAGAAAAATCACTACAATCTTTCCGAGAGCCATTTCAAAGCCCTCGCCGCCCGCTCCGGGGTGGGGAAGTTCTTTATTCCAGCCTTTTCCAGAAGTCTAACGCCGTCCTTAACGAGCTCACCGGCCATGAAGTTGACTACAATCGGCTTGTCGCAGTCGGCCTCGATGATTGCTCTTGCTATCTCCTCGCTCGGGATGAATATCGGGGGAACGCAGATGATTAAGAGAGAATCGACGTTCTCATCCCTGCAGACCGTCTCGATGGTTCTCTTATAGCGCTCGTAGTCGGCGTCGGCTATGAGGTCTATTGGATTTTTCACCGAGCATTGAGATGGAAGGAAGGAACGGAGTTTTTGAGTTGTTTCATCGCTCAGCTTTGCAATCTCAAGGCCCAGTTTTTCGAGCTTATCCGTTGCCAGAACACCCGGCCCACCTGAGTTCGTGATTACGGCCACGCGCTTTCCTGCTTTGGAGTACATCTCGAAGGCTTTAGCTGCGTCGAAGAGCTCCTCCATTTCCTCGACCTCTATGGCCCCGGCCTGTTTAAAGGCCGCGCGGTAGATTTCATAGCTTCCCGCGAGAGAACCCGTGTGGGAAGCGGCCGCTTTCGCACCGCTCGCGCTCTTTCCGGCCTTGAGGATTACCACGGGCTTTTTCTCGCTCGCGTAGCGGAGCGCCTTCAGGAAGCGCCTGCCGTCTCTCACTCCCTCGATGTAGAGGGCTATGGCCTTTGTATTTTCATCGTCGGCGAAGTATTCTAAAAAGTCGCTCTCGTTCAGGTCAGCGGCATTTCCATAGGAAACGAAAGCGGAAAATCCTATCCCCTCTTCATTCCCCATAGCTAAAGCCGCGCCACCGAAGGCACCGCTCTGGCTGATTAGAGCCAGACCCCCGGGTCTTACGCGAACCTCGAAGGAACCGAAGAACTTCCCGTGGACCCCGAAGATGCCGGCGCAGTTGGGGCCTATGATTCTAACGCCGTGCTTTTTAGCCCTCTCGACGAGTTTTCTCTCCAGTTCATCGTTCCCGACCTCTGAAAAGCCCGCCGAGATGACGACGGCACCCTTGATGAGAGGGCCTATCTCATCTATCAAAGACGGAACGATTTTTGCGGGAACAGCGATTATTGCCGTGTCCACCGGCTCGTCGAGTTTCTCCCGTATCTGGAAGGTTCTCCCGGTAACTTCAACGGTTCCGCCCTTAGGATTTACTGGGATTATCTTACCCTCGAAGCCACCCTCAACGATGTTCCTGAGGATTTCGTAGGCTATCGCGCCCCTCTTGAAGGACCCGAAAACGGCTACGCTTTGGGGATAGAAAAAGAAGTCAAGGTTCATTCTCGCCACCCTCCTGAGGGATTTCGTCTGCTCTCTCCGAGGAGGGTTCGGTTTCCCCTCCAGTTTCTTTAAGTCCGGTATCACTTTCTCCGGAACCGGAAGCCCGGGACCTCCTTCTGAGGAAGAATACAAGAACCGCGATGAGCACCACTCCAAGGCCAGCGAGGGCGTAGAGGTAGGTGTTTTTCTCCTCCTCGAACTCCATGATGAGAGTATTGTCAGGACCGAGCTGGTACCTTCCGCCGATTACCGTTATGTTATCGAACCTCCCGGGCAGTTTGAGAACAACGAGCCATTTTGTGTAACGCCAGCTCTTCTTTACAGAAACCTGGGGCTTGACAACCCCAATCACCTTGAGGCCGTTGGGTATCTTCGAGGCCGAGATGCTCAATGGATGCATGGTCTGCCTGAACGACTCAAGGAGGGTGCTCTCGACCGAGGGAGTCGCGTTGGCACCGATGAATGTCGCGTTGAAGTAAACTAGCCCCTCCGTCGGGTCGAAAGAGACGTTGAGATATCTCTTTGTAGAGTTAAGGAACTGAACGAGCCTGTAAACCGGGTTGTATAGCTTTATCATGGGGAAGTAGTCCCCGTCCTCCCAGACGGCAACGTTATCAACGAGCTCCTTGGGGGCGGGAACGAGAGTGTAGATGTCGTAGTTTCTCGGCAGAACCACCGTGAACCGTTTCCACTGGAAAGGATAGACAACCCCCAGAAATTTCATTGTCATCGAGCCGTAGTAGGGACAGGACAGGTATTTCCCATTTTCGTTCACAAGAAACGGCGCCAGAGTGAAGCGAACGACAGCACGCCACTTTCCGGTGACCTGAACCGGCCCCCCGGGGGGAACGTATATGACAGCACTCAGGTTGGAGCCCTGAAGCTTGTCGTTTATGAAGTCCTTGAAGCTCCCATAAACAACGCCATAAACGAGGTTCGCAAACTCCTTGGTGGCGTTTGTTTCGTTCTCCTTTGCTAGAGAATTGTAGTAGTCGATGAACGTCCTGTTGACGAGGGTTGCCTCAATCGTGAAGGAGCCGGCCCAGACCAGTGAGCCGTTAACGTTCATCTGGGAAACCCTGAGGAACACGTTGATATCAAATAGGTTGATGGACTTCGTATCTTCAGCCGAAACCCACGCGGGAACGGCAGAAAGGATAATCATGACGGCGAGCAGAGCGGAAAGCTTCCTCATGCCACCACCCAAGTGGACTCAGAAGGGGCGATAAAAAAGCTTATTGGTCTGTCCTTCTAAGTTCCCAGCATGGAAAAGAAGTTCATGAAAGTCGTAGTGGGCGGGACCTTCGACAGGCTCCACCTCGGCCACAAAGCCTTACTGAGGAAGGCCTTTGAGGTCGGCAAATATGTCTACATAGGCCTAACCTCGGACGAGATGATTAGAAACAAGCCCTACGCCGAGAAAATCCTCCCCTACGAGGTTAGGCTCAGAGATCTGCTCAAGTTCCTCGACGTTAACGGATACTCCAACTACAGGATAATCAAAATCCACAACGCCATAGGCTTCGCCGGGGAGATGAAGAGCCTTGAGGCCATAGTTGTCAGCGAGGAAACCTACAAGGGGGCGCTCGTGGTCAACAAAGCCAGAGCCGAGAGGGGCCTCAAACCCCTCGAGATAGTGGTCATCCCGATAATAAAAAGCCAGGTTGGGCCCAAAATAAGCTCCTCCCTCATAAGGGCCGGGCTAATTGACCCGTTTGGGAGACCCCTCCAGTGGAAACGGAACTCCCCGAAAGACGTTTAAGGGAGAAAAGCGTAACACCAACGGTGATACCTATGGCGAAGCTGAAGGAGCCGATTATAGCGATAAACTTCAAGACCTACATAGAGGCAACCGGGAAGAGGGCCCTGGAGATAGCCAAGGCCGCGGAGAAGGTCTGGAAGGAGACGGGAATAACAATAGTCGTTGCACCACAGCTCGCGGACCTCAGGATGATAGCGGAGAGCGTTGAAATCCCGGTCTTTGCCCAGCACATAGACCCGATAAAGCCGGGAAGTCATACGGGCCACGTTCTTCCCGAGGCAGTTAAGGAGGCAGGTGCAGTCGGAACGCTCCTCAACCACTCCGAGAGGAGAATGGTCTTAGCGGACCTCGAGGCGAGCATTAGGAGGGCAGAAGAAGTTGGGCTGATGACGATGGTCTGCTCCAACAACCCGGCAGTTTCGGCGGCAGTTGCGGCCCTCAATCCGGACTACGTGGCCGTTGAGCCACCAGAACTCATAGGAACTGGCATTCCTGTCAGCAAGGCCAAGCCCGAGGTCATAACCAGCACCGTCGAACTGGTCAGGAAGGTGAACCCCGAGGTCAAGGTCCTTACAGGGGCGGGCATAAGCACGGGCGAAGACGTCAAGAAGGCCCTCGAGCTGGGAAGCGTCGGCGTTCTCCTCGCGAGCGGAGTTACCAAAGCCAAGGACCCGGAGAAGGCCATAAGGGATTTGGTCTCGTTGATTATCTAAATCCGCTTAACTTCGTCCATCCAGGAGAGCTTAAGATTTATAAAGTTCAATCTTTTGCATTTTTATCGGGTAGCCCCGTGGTGTAGCGGCCAAGCATGCGGGACTTTGGATCCCGCGACCCGGGTTCGAATCCCGGCGGGGCTACCATAGAAACTTTTTCCAAGCAAAAGTTTCAGCAAAATTCGCATGTCGCTTTTGGAAATTCCCAGTTTTAAGGGGATTTGCCCCTTCACCCGTAGGTTTTGCGGTGTTTCACTGCGAGAATAACGCCCGAAGGACGTCAAAAGAAGGGAAAACGGGCCTTAACATCGAGATTTTTGAGTTAAATCCGCCTCGAACTTGCAATTTTTGAGAGGACATGCAAACTCATTCCAAGCAATTTTGATGGAAGTTTATTCTTTGGTCAAACTTTGCTCAGCAAAGTTTGCTAAAACGCAAACTCCTCGACGCTAAAGCTGTCCATAACCCTGTCAAAGTCACTCTCAGGGGTGTAGATAAACCCACAGCGGGTGCACTTCAAAACGCCGTTCTCCTCACTAAGGGGAGCAAAACAGACCGGACAGCGGTATTCATCCCGCCTCAGGGAATCGTAAACATCGTCCCTCATGACGAGGACGTTTAAGTCGTTCTCCCAGTCCTCGTGGAGAAGCCCCCAGTAAGGTGTCTCAACTGGATAGAAGTCTTCAAGGATAAGCGCCTTAATCCCGATTCCTCTAACGCCGGGAGGAAGGCTCTCCGCCGGTTCTATCGCAACAACGTACTGGTTGTAGAACTCTATGTTCTCAGCTCTGATTGTTAATCCTCTCGAGAGCCTCGAACGGAGGGGGAACAGCTGGAGAAACAGGCTCTCCCGCTCAACGTCCCAGCTCGCGCTTAGTGAAACGCCTCCCTTCGTGAAGAACTGCGTAACGTACTGGTCACCGCTCTCCTCCCCGGCAAAGGAAAAACCGAGCTTCCTCATTGCCCGGGCTATAAAACCTGGCCTGGGAAGCTTTTGATAGCCAATTAGATACTCCCCTAACCATCCAGCTAAGGGCATGGAGTAGCCGATGAAGGCCTGCCTCTGGACGCGCAGGTAGGCAACGCTGGGAACGAGCTTGAACTGGTTCATCAAAGAAAATTGACGGTCAAAGTATAAATAGCTAACTCCCGAAGAACTCGTCGAGGCTTATGCTCTTCCTTTTCTTGGCCTTAGCGCGTTTCTCCTTCTTGACCTCCTCCTTAAGTTCCTTCGATTTTTCGACCACTTTGGACTTCTTCTCAACGGGTTTCCCTTTGTCCCGCTTTCCATTTCCGTTGAAGCTTTCCAGGTAGCCGTTCTTTCCGTTTGAATGGCCGGTTCTTTCCTTAATCATCTTTTCACATACATCCGCTGAAAAACCGAGTAAAGTCCTCTGCTTTTCCGGTAGAACGTTCTCGAAGAGCGTCTTTATGTCCTTCTCGGTCAGGCAAATCCTCTGCCTCGTGTAGTCTTTGACCTTATATCTGGTAACCAGCATCTTCGCCGTTGGCAAATACTTCTCGACCGCGCCTTTGCTTACCGTCAGGACTATCTTCCCGCCACACTTGGGGCACTTTCCTGTCAGCGGTGGCCTCCTGTATTTGGTGTTGCACTTCACACAGCGGAACTCCTGTCTGGTGAAGCTCCTGAGGTTGCCCCTCAAGTCCGGAATCAGGTGGGAGTTAAGTATTGTCTCAGCGACGTGGTGTTCATCAACCGCGCGAATCCTCTCGGCCAAAGCCAGCTGTCTTTCAACCTTCTCCACCATGTCGCCGAGCTGTTTGTAGAGGCTCATCTTCGGGCCAAGGCCAATATCGTCGGTGTCGTGGGTGAACTTTATGCCCTCGTACATCTCAGGTTTGCCGAGTCTATCCTCGACGCGCTCGATGAACTTGATTTCCTTAGGAGATTTCATCTCATAGGTAGCCCTGTAGAATTCCAGCGGGTAGTACCTAACCACGTCCATGTTGTGGACCTCGCTGTCCACTTCCCTCGGGTCTAGACGGGTCGTAACTACCAGTGGCGCGTCCATCTTTCCACCGCGCTTCTCCGGGAGGTAATACTTGCTGAAGTTCAGCAGGGCATCAAGAAGGAGCATTACAGCGTCTTCGTCGCCGTCGCAGTTCCTCCTCTTCGCGGCGTGGTAATACGGATGAGCGTAACCGACGAGAACGTCGGAGAAGCCTATAATTCTTCCAATGATTCCGGCCGATGTGTGGGGGGCGAGGCCTATGACAAGGTGCCCTATCAAATCCTCCATCTTCTCGGCGTTGTAGAACCTCGGTAAACCGTAGAACTTCTCTAGGAGATCGTCGATGAAGCGCGCGACCTTCAGGAGGTATTTTCCCGCTTCATAGGAGAGTATAACGTCCTGAACCTTAAGTTCAACTATCTGGTCGTCTCTCTCGAGTGGCTTACCCTCGAAGTCGTGGGTATAGCCGAGCTCCCTCAACTTCTCAACGCTCACGCCAATCTCTTTGGGCTTGAAGTGGGTTATGGGCGCATCCGTGGCGTCAAAACGAATAGTACCATCTTTAAAGACGTAAACGTCGTTCTTAACCCTCAAAAGACCCTTTTCAAGGGGTTCCGCCATTTTATAGCCCGAAGTCATTCCCTTGACGCCCTTGAGCCTGTCTATTCCGTAAACCTTCACGTTGTCCATGGCACGTCTGAGCAGTTCGGAGGGCTTTATCTTCCTCTCCGCATAAGGCCTCAGCTCAACGTCACAACGCGGACAGCGGAAGTTGAATTCCTTGGCTTCCCCCTCAGGATAGTCGGCGTTGCACTTTGGACAGTGCCAGAGGAGTTCCTTTCTCGCCCCACAGACGGGGCAGAGGTGCTCCGGGCCGATATGGCCACAGTTAGGACACTTAAAGAAGGCTATCTCCACTTTGGCCGTTTTGCCCTCTTCCGCGGCCTTCTTTATGTCCCTGCTTGGGCCTCCGGCAAGGCCAATCGGGAAGAGCACCTGAACCGGG